>JAVHXR010000339.1 GCA_031119515.1 Propionicimonas sp. | reverse complement strand
CGAAGGCGTCCACCAGGTCGCCGAACGGCCGTTCGGCCTTGACCTGCTCCATCCGTTCCGTGGTGCGGCCGGCCAGGGCCGGCAGCAGCGACCCCGCCAGGCTGGCCGGCTCGTGCTCGCGCAGCCAGACGTGGGCGGCGAGGTCGTGCACCGTCCAGCCCTCGCACAAGGTGGGTGCGTGCGGGTCCGCCTCGCGCAGGGCGTCGACCAGTGCCGCGCGCTGGGTGGCCGCGATACGCATGGCGGCAGCCTGCCACAATGACCGGGTGACAGACTCCCTCGATCCCACGATCGCCGCCCGGCTGAAGCGGAACCCGGACGGCCTGGTGCCGGCGATCGCCCAGGACGCGACCACCGGTCGGGTGCTGATGCTGGCCTGGATGGACGACGAGGCGCTCCGGCGCACCCTCGCCACCCGGCGCGGGACCTACTTCTCGCGGAGCCGCCAGCAGTACTGGGTCAAGGGCGAGACCTCGGGGCACACCCAGCACGTCCGGGAGGTGAGGCTCGACTGCGACGGTGACACCATCCTGCTGGCGGTGGACCAGACCGGCCCGGCCTGCCACCTCGGCACCACCACCTGCTTCGACGGCGGCCTGCTGCTGGCCGAGGAGGCGTGATGGCCGTCGAGCTGCCGATCCTGCCCGGCCCGGAGGCGTTCATCGAGGCCGCCGCGACGCGGCGGGTGGTGAGCGTCCACACCCGGTTGCTCGGCGAGGAGTTCACCGCCGTCGGGCTCTACCACCAGCTCTGCGGCGACCGGCCGGGAACCTTCCTGCTCGAGTCCGCGGCCGGCGGGGTGTGGGGGCGCTACTCCTTCATCGGGGTGTCCGCCGCGGCGACCCTCAGCGAACGCGACGGCGAGGCGGTCTGGACCTGGAGCGGCCGTCCGATCGACGGGTTGCCGGGTGGCGGCGACCCGCTCGACGTACTGGCCCGCACCCTGGCGCAACTGCACACCCCGCGCGATCCCGACCTGCCGCCGCTGGTCTCCGGCATGGTCGGCTACCTGGGCTACGACGTCGTCCGGCGGCTGGAGCGGCTGCCCGACGGCAACCCGGACGACCTCGGACTGCCCGAACTGACCATGCTGCTGGTCAGCGACATGGCGGTGCTGGACCAGCACACCGGCGAGGTCTGGCTGGTCGCCAACGCGATCAACTTCGACGGTCGGCCGGAGCGGGCGGCGGAGGCGTACGCCGACGCCAGGGCGCGGGTGGAGGCGATGGCGGCGGCGCTGCAACGCCCGACCGAGCCGCTGCTGGCGCTGCGGGACGCCGCCGCCCCGGTGCCGCTGGCCCGCCGGCAGCGCACCCGCGCCGAGTACGAGGCCATGGTCGAGGCCGCGATCGAGGAGATCAGGGCGGGGGAGGCCTTCCAGGTGGTTCCCAGCCTCCGCTTCGAGATCGACTGCACCGCCGACGCCCTCGACGTCTACCGGGTGCTGCGTCGGCAGAATCCCAGCCCGTACCTCTACCTGGTTCGGCTGGAGGGGTTCGCGATCGTCGGTTCCAGCCCCGAGGCGCTGGTGACGGTGGCCGACGGGCGGGCCACCACCCACCCGATCGCCGGCACCCGCCCGCGGGGAGCGACACCCGACCAGGACGCGGCGTACGAGGCCGAGCTGCTGGCCGACCCGAAGGAGGCCGCCGAGCACCTGATGCTGGTCGACCTCGGCCGCAACGACCTCGGCCGGGTGTGCCGGCCCGGCAGCGTCACCGTGATCGAGTTCATGAAGGTCCGGCGGTACTCCCACGTGATGCACCTGGAAGCCGCCGTCTCCGGCACCCTTTCCGAGGGCCGGACCGCGCTGGACGCGACCCTGTCCTGCTTCCCGGCAGGCACCCTTTCCGGGGCGCCGAAGGTGCGGGCGATGGAGATCATCGACGAGCTGGAGTCCTCCCGGCGCGGGCTGTACGGCGGGGTCGTCGGGTACTTCGACTTCGCCGGCGACTCCGACACCGCGATCGCGATCCGGACGGCGGTGATCGCCGACGGCGTCGCCTACGTCCAGGCCGGCGCAGGGATCGTGGCCGACTCGGTCCCGGCGAACGAGGACGCCGAGGTGTCGAACAAGGCCGCCACGGTGCTCGGCGCGGTGGCGGAGGCGTCCCGGCTGGTCCGGATCGGGCAGGAATCGGGTCCGCGGGGCGGATAGTGAGACCTACGTATTGGAGTGCGAGCGGCCCGGTTGGCAGGATGGCGGAGATCCTCCCGGACCGGTCCGGGCGCCGCAGTGATGGGAGCAGGACGTGAGCGAGAGCGAAGAGCACGTGGCGGGCACCGCCCGGGCCTACCACCACGGCAGGACGCCGGCCGCCTGGACCGGCAGCATCGTCGCCGCGGTCGGCTTCACCCTCGGCGCTGTCGCCTTCCTGCTCGGCCCCAACTGGCCGCTGGTGTGGATCTCCGCCGGCGTCGTGCTGCTCGCGATCGTGCTCGGCGGGGTACTGCGACGGGCGGGGTACGGGCAGTCCTGATGTCGGTTCTCGACGAGATCATCGCCGGGGTACGCGAGGATCTCGCTGACCGGATCGCCGTCCGGCCGCTGTCCGAGCTGGAACGCGTGGTCGCAGGCCTCGGGCCGGCCAGGGATCCGCTGCCGGCGCTGCGCGCCGAGGGCCTGGGCGTGATCGCGGAGGTGAAGCGGGCCAGCCCCTCCAAGGGTCACCTGGCGACGATCCCGGATCCGGCCGGGCTGGCCGCCGAGTACGCCGCCGGGGGTGCGTCCGCGATCTCGGTGCTCACCGAGCGCCGCCGCTTCGGAGGATCGCTGGACGACCTGGCGGCCGTCCGGCGGGCGGTCGGCACACCGGTGCTGCGCAAGGACTTCGTCGTCACCCGGTACCAGCTCTGGGAGGGGCGGGCCGCCGGTGCCGACCTCGCCCTGCTGATCGTCGCGGCGCTGACCGACGCCGAACTGGCCGATTTCCTCGAGCTCGGCCGCCAGCTCGGGATCACCTGCCTGGTCGAGACCCACACCGCCGACGAGGTCAGGCGGGCCGCCGACGCGGGGGCGGAGCTGATCGGCGTCAACAACCGCAACCTGAAGACCCTCGACGTCGACCTCGCCAGGTTCGAGGAGCTGGTGGGGCTGATCCCCGCCGGTGCCGTGACGGTCGCCGAATCCGGCATCCTGGGTGTCGCCGACGCCGAGCGGATGGCGGCCGCCGGGGCGGACGCCGTCCTGGTCGGGGAGGCGCTGGTCCGAGACGGCGACCCGCGGGCCGCGGTCGCGGCGATGAGGGCCGTCCACCCGCTGCTTTAATGGAACGGTGAACCGACCCCTGCTGCCCGACGCCACCGGACACTTCGACCAATTCGGCGGCAGCTACGTGCCCGAGGCACTGATGGCTGCGCTCGCCCAGCTGGATGCGGAGTTCGAGCTCGCGATGGCGGATCCGGGCTTCTGGTCGGAGCTGCAGGACCTGCGCCGCAACTACACCGGGCGCCCCACCCCGCTGACCGAGGCGGCGCGGTTCTCTGCGCTGTGCGGCAACGCCAAGGTGCTGCTCAAGCGCGAGGACCTCAACCACACCGGTTCCCACAAGATCAACAACGTCCTCGGCCAGGCGCTGCTGACCCGCCGGATGGGCAAGACCCGGGTGATCGCCGAGACCGGCGCCGGCCA
>JAVHXR010000338.1:1960-3635 GCA_031119515.1 Propionicimonas sp. | reverse complement strand
GACCAACACCGAGATCCTCGCCATCGAGCTCCCCCGCGACACCAAGGGCGGCGCGGGGCACGGCTCGTTGATCATCTTCGGCGCCCTGGACGTCTCCGACGCCCGCCGCGCGGTCGAGGTCACCCTGAGCGAGATCGAGCGCACCTTCGGCGACGTCTACGCCAACGACGCCGGGCACCTGGAGTTCCAGTACACCGCCCGCGCCTCCTACGCCCTGAACAAGGCGTTCGGCGCCCCGCTCGGCAAGGCCTTCGGTATCACCGTCGGCGCCCCCGCGGCGATCGGCGTCGTCCTGGCCGACACCGCCGTCAAGGCGTCCACGATCGACGTCATCGGGTACTCCAGCCCCGCCGCCGGCACCAGCTACTCCAACGAGGTCATCTCGTTCTTCAGCGGCGATTCCGGTGCCGTGCGCCAGGCGATCATCGCCGCGCGCGAGGTCGGCCGGTCGCTGCTGGGTTCGCTGGGGACCTACCCGGAGTCGGCGACCACTCCCTACATCTGAGACGAGGCGACTTCGTGAAGAGCAAGCGTTTCGAGGCGCTCGACGCCCGGCCGGTGAACCAGGACGGGTACGTCACCGAGTGGCCTGAGGTCGGCCTGATCGCGATGAACAGCCCGAACGACCCCAAGCCGTCCATCCGGGTGGAGAACGGCAAGGTCGTCGAGCTGGACGGCAAGCAGCGCGCCGACTTCGACATGATCGACACCTTCATCGCCGACTACGGGATCCGGCTCGACAACGCCGAGGCGGTCTGTCGGATGGACTCCCTCGAGCTGGCCCGCAAGCTGTGCGACATCAACGTGCCGCGAGCCGAGGTGGTCAAGCTGACGACGGCCATGACGCCGGCCAAGATCACCGAGGTCGTCGGCAAGATGACCGTCCTCGAGATGATGATGGCCGCCACCAAGATGCGGGCCCGGATGACGCCGGCCAACCAGTGCCACGTCACCAACCTGAAGGACAACCCGGTCCAGATCGCCGCCGATGCGGCCGAGGCCGCGCTGCGTGGCTTCGCCGAGCAGGAGACGACGGTCGGCATCGTCCGCTACGCCCCCTTCAACGCGATCGCGCTGATGGTCGGCGCCCAGGTCGGGCGGCCCGGCATCCTCACCCAGTGCGCTGTCGAGGAGGCCACCGAGCTGAACCTCGGCATGCGGGGCTTCACCGCCTATGCCGAGACGGTGTCGGTGTACGGCACCGAGCCGGTGTTCATGGACGGTGACGACACCCCGTGGTCGAAGGCGTTCCTGGCTTCCTGCTACGCCTCGCGTGGCCTGAAGATGCGGTTCACCTCCGGCACCGGCTCCGAGGTCCAGATGGGCTACGCCGAGGGCAAGTCGATGCTGTACCTGGAGGCCCGCTGCCTGTACATCACCAAGGCGGCCGGCTCGCAGGGCATCCAGAACGGCTCGGTCTCGTGTGTGGGCGTCCCGGCCGCGGTCCCCGGCGGTATCCGGGCGATCCTGGCCGAGAACCTGATCGCGATGAGCCTCGACCTCGAGTGCGCCTCGTCCAACGACCAGACCTTCACCCACTCCGACCTGCGGCGGGTTGCCCGGTCGCTGATGCAGTTCGTGCCCGGCACCGACTTCATCTGCTCCGGCTACTCGGCGACGCCGAACTACGACAACATGTTCGCCGGCTCCAACTGGGACGCCGACGACTACGACG
>JAVHXR010000338.1:0-1860 GCA_031119515.1 Propionicimonas sp. | reverse complement strand
CCGAACTACGACAACATGTTCGCCGGCTCCAACTGGGACGCCGACGACTACGACGACTGGGTGGTCATCCAGCGCGACCTCAAGATCGACGGCGGCCTGGTGCCGGTCGTCGAGGACGAGGTCGTGGCGGCCCGCAACAAGGCCGCCCGGGTGATCCAGGCGCTGTTCCGTGAACTCGGCCTGACCGAGATCACCGACGCCGAGGTCGAGGCGGCCACCTACGCCCGCGGCAGCCAGGACATGCCCGAGCGGAACGTCGTCAACGACCTGAAGGCGGCTGAGGACCTGATGAAGCGGGGCCTCACCGGTGTCGACCTCGTCAAGGCGCTGGTCAAGGCCGGCTTCCACGACGTCGCCGAAGCCGTCTACGGCATCCAGAAGCAGAAGGTGGCCGGCGACTACCTGCACACCTCCGCGATCCTCACCCGCGACTTCGAGGTGATCAGCGCGGTCAACCAGCCCAACGACTACCGCGGGCCGCAGACCGGCTATCAGATCTCGGACGAGAAGTGGGCGCAGTTGCAGAACATCCGCCAGGCGATCAGCCCCGAGAGCATCTGAGGCAGAGATGGACGAGAAGACGCTCAAGAGCATCATCGACGAGGTTCTCAAGGAGATGGCGCTGGTCGGCGCCGGGGCACCCGCCCCGGCCGGGCCCGCGGCAGCCGCCTCGGTGAGCACCGCCACCGGCAAGCTCTCGATCTCCGAGGCCGGCCCCGCCGAGCGGGGGACCAACCCCCGCGAGGTGGTCATCGCTCTCGCCCCCGCCTTCGGCGGGAAGCGGCAGGAGACCATCATCGGCCTGCCGCACGACCAGGTGATCCGCGAGATCTGCGCCGGCATCGAGGAGGAGGGACTGAGCTACCGGTTCATCCGGGTGTTCCGGACCGCCGACGTGGGGTTCATCGCGCACGAGGCCGCCAAGCTCTCCGGCTCGGGGATCGGTATCGGCATCCAGTCGCGTGGCACCACCGTGATCCACCAGAAGGACCTGCCCCCGCTCAGCAACCTGGAGCTGTTCAGCCAGGCGCCGCTGATCGACCTGGACACCTTCCGGGCGATCGGCAAGAACGCGGCCAAGTACGCCAAGGGTGAGTCGCCCAGCCCGGTGCCGGTGCGCAACGACCAGATGGCCCGTCCGAAGTACCAGGCCATCGCGGCGCTGTTGCACATCAAGGAGACCGAGTTGTGCGACCTGAAGAAGAAGACCCAACAGCTCACGGTCGAGTACCGGTAGGAGGAGCCATGGATTCCGAAGAACTGATCCGGCAGATCATGGCCGAGGTCATGGCGAACCTCGGCCAGGACAAGGTCACCTTCGCCAAGAAGGCGGCCCCCGGCGCGGTCGACAAGACCTCCTACCCGCTGGCCGAGAAGATGCCCGAGAAGGTGAAGTCGGCCACCGGCAAGGTGCTGGCCGACTTCAGCCTCGACAAGGTGATCAGCGGTGAGCTCAAGGCCGAGGACTTCCGGATCGCCCCGGAGACCCTCGAGATGCAGGCGCAGGTCGCCGAGTCGGTCGACAGGGACACCCTCGCCCGCAACATGCGGCGCGCGGCCGAGCTGATCGCCGTCCCGGACGAGAAGCTGCTCGAGGTCTACAACGCGCTGCGTCCGTACCGCTCGACCAAGGCCGAGCTGTACGGGATCGCCGACGAGCTGGAGCAGAAGTACCAGTGCAAGGTCAACGCCGGCTTCATCCGCGAGGCGGCCGACGTGTACGAGAAGCGGGGACGCCTGAAGGCCGAGTGAGGACGGCAGGGATTTCCGCCGGACCGTACGGGTGAGGACCATGGGACTGATCGCAGGCATCGACATCGGGAACGCGACGACCGAGGTGGCACTGGCGCAAGCCGGTGT
>JAVHXR010000337.1 GCA_031119515.1 Propionicimonas sp. | reverse complement strand
GGACGGGGTGTAGCCGAGACGGCGCGCGGTGTCGTTGACGGACCCGCTCGCGACGACCGCTCGGAGGATCCTCAGACGGTTCAGGTCGAGCATGGTCAAACCATACGCTCTGACCGAACGATCATTCGGAAAAGTCGGCTTGTCCCGAATGGTTGGATACGCGAACCTTGAGCCATGTTCGCTTACCCAGTCCCCGATCGCGACCACGAGCGCCTCGTCCATGACCTGGAGGTGCTGGCCCAGATGACCCCGTCCAAGCCGGTCCGCAAGCCGGCCCGCGGACGCCGGATCCTCCGGTTGTTGCCTCGCTCCACCCGGATCGCCGCCGTCCACTGAGCTTCCCGTCCAGCGGTTCCTCCACCGCACGGACGGGACTCGCGCGAGCACGACAACGCCGTCGCGCGCACCGCGCTCTCCGGAGGCCCCCGCGGGGCCTCCGGAGAGGGGTGGTCCACCGCCCCGCATCGCCCGGACGACCCGGCATCGCCGCCGGTCCCGGACCCCTCCTCCGCAGCCGGCCGGCAGCCCTCAGGCTCCGGGGTCCCGACGCTTCGGCTGACCGCTCCTGCCACCCAGTCGTGACGGCTCCTCGTCCGGCGCCGGGAGCGAGTCGGCCTTCACCGCCCCGCGCTCACCCAGCGGCCGCGCCGGCCCGGCGGTGCTGTCCTTGCCGGTCTGCAGTTCGGCCTCGGCGTTGATCTCGGCGCCCAGCAGCACGGCGTAGCTGGTTGCCCACAGCCACATCAGGAGCACCACCACACCGGCAAGCGCCCCATAGGTGCGGGCGTAGTTGGCGAACAGCGTGACGTAGAGGGACAGGCCCACGCTGGCCAGCAGCCAGAGCACCGTCGCCACCGCGGCGCCGATCGACACCCAGCGGAACTTCGGCGGCTCCCGATCCGGCGCCACCCGGTACAGCACCGCGAGCGCCCCCATCACCAGCACCGCGACGAGCAGCCACCGGACCACCTCGACCAGCCAGCGCCAGCCACCCTCCAGGCCGGCGGCGGCCGCGACCGCCGGAACTCCCGCGACCAGCGCCATCACCACCAGCATGAAGACGATCGCACCGGCCGTCAGCCCGAAAGCGACCAGCTTGTCCTTCACGAAGCCGCGCTTGGGCAGCTCGTCGTAGGCGATGTTGATCGCGGTCACCAGGTTGGCCACGCCGCCCGAGGCACTCCACAGCGAGACGACGAGGGTGAGCGCCAACCCCCAACCCAGCCCCGCACGAGGGGCGGCCACCAGCTGCCTGAGCTGGTCTTCGATCAGCGCCCGCGCCTCCGCGGGCAGCGCGGCGGTCAGCGCGGCGAGCTGGTCGGAGATCGTGGCGGGGTCGGCGACCAGCCCATAGACCAGGCTCAGCGCGATCAGTGCCGGGAAGAGCGCCAGGAAGCCGAAGAAGGCCACCCCCGCCCCGAGCAGGGGCACCTGGTCGGCCGACGCCTCCCGCCAGCCGCGGACCGCGACCTGCCGCCAGCCGCGGGGCGGGATCTGGGTCGGGGAGTCCGCCGCGATCCCGGGGATGCGCGACGCCGCGGGGGTCGTCGGTGAACTGGCCATACCCACCCGGTACCCAGCCGGACCGGGGATGACACCCGCAGGACACGAGCCCGGGGGCGGACGGCCCCGCAAGCCGGGCCCCAGCGGGGCCGGGGTGTCAGGCGACCTCGTCCGCGGCCACCGCGGCGGTGTCGCACTGGCCGATCGTGGTGGCGTCCAGGCCCACCAGGGCCCACTTCGACCGGGACTCGCCCGTCCCGTGCTCGCCGCTGGTGGCGGAGCCGACCTCCGCGGCGAGGGCCTGCCGGGTCTCGTCGTCGACCTCGAGCCCGTTCAGGTTCTGGAGCATCATCGCCGACCAGCAGGTGGCCTGCAGTTCGACCCGGCGGCGGGCCAGCTCGGTGTCGTCGTCCAGGTCGATTCCGACCGCGTGCTGGACGGCGTGGGCGTACTCGTGGAAGACGACCTGCGGCGTCGTGAGCCCCGAGTACCCCGCGAGCTCGATGAGGTCCGCGGCGAAGACCAGACTGCCGTCGTCGGAGCAGAACAGCCCCGCCGCGTTGTCGGGCAGGTTGGCGATGCAGGCGCCACCCTCCTCGACGCCCACGGTGAACACCTCGGGAGCGGGCGCCTCCACACCGACCTTCTGCAGCGGCGCCTGCCACATCCGGCGCGCGCACTCGACATAACCGGCCACCGACCGGTGGAACGCCAACGGCGTCGAGAGGTCGTCGAACTGGTGGCACGTCATCCTCGGCGCCGGCTGCCCGCCCAGCGGGTCGTCCCCGGCGGACGGCGCGGCCGCCGTCCCGGCCGAGCAACCTGCGAGCACGACGAGAAGGGACACCAGCCACACGCGCACAGCCGGAGTATGGCAGAGGGCGGGCGGACGCGCGGACGATCCGGTGTCGCGACGGCCTAGGCTTGAGAACTGCCCGCCGTCCACCTCGGCGACCGGTCCTGTTCACGACGAGGAGCCAGCTATGCCGGGCCACCGGATCTTCACCCTCAGCTTCGCCAGCGTCTACCCGCTCTACGTCACCAAGGCGGAACGGAAGAACCGCAGCAGGGAGGAGGTGGACCAGGTCATCACCTGGCTCACCGGGTACGACGACACCGGGCTGGCGAAGGCGATCGCCGACGGGGTCGACCTGCAGACCTTCTTCGCCGACGCCCCGGCGATGAACCCGAACGCGCGCCTGATCAAGGGCGTCATCTGCGGCTACCGGGTCGAGGAGATCGAGGACCCGCTGATGCGGCAGATCCGCTACCTGGACAAGCTCGTGGACGAACTCGCCCGGGGCAAGAAGATGTCGTCCATCCTGCGCGCCGAGGGTTCCTGAGCCCGGCCACGCGGCGGCCGACCGGCTGCCGCGCCCGACAGCCCGCTGGCCACCCCTGCGGACCGCGACCAGTGGCCCCCGACCACGAAGGCATCCCCACCCGACGCGGCACCCGCCGGATGGCGACCGGCGCACGGCCGGCCGCCGGCTCGACCCAGGCCGGGTAGGTCTCGGTTCGATAACGATGCGCATACGATTGCGCAATCGAATGCGCGCGGGTGCAGGATGCTCCTCGACGGTGTAACGACGCATCGTCGAGAGGACGTCCCAGACAGATCGGTGAACCCTCGGCAGGCGCATCCGGGCGGTCTCACCGGCGCTTCGACCTGCGCCTGGCCGAAGCGCTGGCTTCGCATCCTCGACCAGAGAATCCACGGAAGGTACCCGCATGCACTTCAAGCAGATGGCCGTGCTCGGCCTCGCGCTTCCGCTTGCCCTCGCGGCCTGCAGCTCCGGAACCGCAGCCTCCCCCGGAACATCGGGCGGCTCGGGTTCGGACGAGATCGTGATCGGCCTGATCACGAAGACCGAGACCAACCCGTTCTTCGTCAAGATGAAGGAGGGCGCACAGGCCAAGGCCGACGAGCTCGGCGTCAAACTGATGACCGGCGCCGGCGCCAAGGACGGTGACAACGAGGGCCAGGTCACCGCGATGGAGAACATGATCAACGCGGGCGCGAAGGGCATCCTGATCACGCCCAGCGACACCAAGGCGATCGTCCCCTCCATCCAGAAGGCCCGCGACAAGGGCGTCGTGGTGATCGCCCTCGACACCGCCACAGACCCGCAGGA
>JAVHXR010000336.1 GCA_031119515.1 Propionicimonas sp. | reverse complement strand
ATGTTGTGGTCGGACGGGATGACCCCGGAGAACTTGCCGTTGCTCTTCAGGCTCAGGACGACCTTGTACTCCAGTACCCGGACCGACCTGGAGGTCAGGATGTAGTCGATGTGGGCACCGATCGCGTAGCCCTTGTACCTGGTGGGGGCGGCCTTGAAGTTGTTGAGTGTGAAGTACTTCACATTGGTGAGCTTCTCGGCGGTGGCCTTGCTGGTCGACTTCTGCTTGCGGGTGTTGCCGAGCGGGTCGACCACCAGCCCCGACTTCATGAAGACGTCGTAGGCGGTGTTCACGGAGGTCAGCTTGGTCGAGGAGAAGTCGCCGGTGAGGACCACCGGGAGATTGGCCGGGTTGTTGGCCTTGATCGTGGCCACGATCAGCGCGGCCTGCTTCTTGCGGAGCGCCCGCTTGGCCTTGCTCTGGCCGGGCTCGGTGTGGGCGTTGGCGAAGAAGAACTGCCGGCCGTCCAGCTTGTCCTCCAGGATCGCCCAGGCCAGGAAGCGCGGACCAGAGGTCGCCTTCTCCTTGTCGAGTTGCCGGGAGCCCTGCGAGACCAGCGTGAGTCGCTCGGTGTTGTAGATGATCCGGACGTCGGCGCTGGCACCGTTGTCGACCTTGCGGCAGCTCTTGTAGCTGGTGGTCTTTGCGCAGCCGTACCGGAAGGTGTTGGTCAGCTTGTACGGCGCGCCGAGGCGCGCGGCGAGGTCCTCGAACTGGGAGGTCTTCCTGCCCTTCAGCAGGCCGGGGGACGCCTCCTGGACGCCGATCACGTCCACCTTCTCCGCCTTGATCTGCGCCACCACCTTGGCGCGCCGGGTCTCCCAGTTCTTCTCCCGCTTGTTGGTGCGGTCGTTGCGGGAGCAGTTGGCGCAGCGGACGTTGAAGCTCGCCACCCGCAGCGGGGACGCCGCCGGCGGCTCGGTGGGCTCGGTCGCCTCCGGGGTGGTGGGCCCGGTGACCGTCGTGTCCACGACCGGCGCCCCGAGTGCCGGCGCGGGAGCGGTGCCCGCCAGCAGGAACGTGGCGACGAGCGTCGCCAGGATCGCGAGGAGTCGACGGGTGAGACGCATGGGGGGTGCCCTCCTGGGAGCAGTTCTAAGCCGAATCTCAGCTTGCGCTCAGGAGAATACACACTCTGGCTGGGGATGTAATCATTTCCTGAGAATTGGATGAACGAATCTCCACCAGCAGGTGACACGGCTCCCGGCCGGCCGCCGGAACGGCCGCGCGCTGGGGTTCGCCGGGTGGCAGACTCGCCGTCGTGCCCAGCCCCGCCATCGCGATCTCGCCCGGCGACCTGGCCGATCCGCGGGTGCTGCGGCTGCTGGCCGACCACCTCGCCGACATGCGTTCCACGTCCCCGGCGGAGAGCGTCCACGCCCTCGACCTCGACGGGCTCCGCGCCCCCGGGGTGACGTTCTGGACGGCCGCCGCAGGCGGGCAGGTCCTCGGCTGCGTCGCCCTGAAGCACCTCGATCCGCACCACGGTGAGCTGAAGTCGATGCGGGTGGACGCCGCGACCCGCGGCCGGGGCCTGGGTCGCCTGCTGCTCGACCACGTCCTGGCCGAGGCCGCCCGGCGGAGCTACACCAGGGTCAGCCTGGAAACCGGGTCGATGGAGTTCTTCGCGCCCGCCCGCCGGCTGTACGCGCGCTCGGGTTTCGTCGAGTGCCGGCCGTTCGCCGACTACCGGCCGGATCCCAACAGCGTGTTCCTCACCCTGGACCTCGCCGACCGGTAGCCGACCCGCGGCTCAGGCCTGGAGGTCGCGCCCGACCAGCCGGCGATAGGCCTCCAGGTAACGATCCCGGGTGGCTGCCACCACCGCCTCGGGGAGGGCCGGCGGCGGGGCGTCGGACGTCCGGTCCCAGCCGGAGTCGTGGTCGAGCCAGTCCCGCACGAACTGCTTGTCGAAGCTCGGCAGCGACCGTCCGGGCTGCCAGCCAGCGGCGTCCCAGAACCGGGAGGAGTCGGGGGTGAGCACCTCGTCGGCAAGGACGAGGGTGCCGTCGGGACGCAGCCCGAACTCGAACTTGGTGTCGGCAAGGATGATCCCCCGCTCGCGTGCGATCGTCTCGGCGCGGGAGTAGAGCGCGAGCGTCGCGTCCCGCAGCCGCTCGGCGAGTTCCTGGCCGTGCCGGCCGGCCACGGTGGCGAAGTCGACGTTCTCGTCGTGCTCCCCCAGCGGCGCCTTGATGGCCGGGGTGAAGATCGGTTCCGGCAGCCGGGAGCCGTCCAGCAGCCCGGCCGGCAGCGGGATGCCGGTCACCGCACCGTCGGCGAGGTACTCCTTCCAGCCCGAGCCGGTCAGGTAGCCCCTGGCCACGCACTCCACCGGCACCATCGCCAGCGGTTCGACGTAGACGGCGCGGCCGGCCACCTCGTCGGGGACGTCGGTGGCGAGGATGTGGTTGTCGACCAGCCCGGCGAGCTGTTCGAACCACCACAGCGACAGCTGCGTCAGCACCTTCCCCTTGCCGGGGATCGGGGTCGCCAGGACATGGTCGAACGCCGAGATGCTGTCGGTGGCGACCAGGAGGATCCGCCCCGGCCCGGCGTCGTAGAGCCGGCGCACCTTCCCGGCGTGGAGCAGCGGCAGACCGAGCACCCGGCCAGCCTATCGGCGACGGCCGGCCGGTCCCGTCCCCGCCCAAGCCGGGAAGTGGCTAGAGGACGGCCCCCGGGAGGTAGGCCGCCGCATCGGGGTAGGCGGCGGCGAGCCCTGCCACCCGGGCCGCGATCGCGTCCACCTGGTCGCGGGCGGACCCGGTCAGCTCCAGCGGGTCGGCCACTGCCGCCCGCACCTGCGCCAGGTCGAGGCCCAGCCGCGGGTCGCCGGCAAGCCGCTCGAACAGGTCGTTGGCCCCCGCGTTGGCACGCATCGCCAGCGCGACCGCCACGGCGTGCTCCTTGATCGCCTCGTGCGCGGTCTCGCGCCCGACCCCGTTGCGGACGGCCGCCATCAGCACCTTGGTGGTGGACAGGAAGGGCAGGTAGCGCTCGAGCTCTGCCTCGACCACCGCCGGGAACGCGCCGAACTCGCCGAGCACGGTCAGGAAGGTCTCGAACAGGCCGTCGAGGGCGTAGCTCGCGTCCGGCAGGGCGACCCGGCGCACCACCGACTCGAAGACGTCGCCCTCGTTCCACTGCGCCCCCGCGAGCTCGGCCGCCATGGACGCGTACCCGCGCAGCACGACCGCGAACCCGTTGACCCGCTCGCAGGACCGGGTGTTCATCTTGTGCGGCATCGCCGACGACCCGACCTGTCCGGGAGCGAACCCTTCGGTGACCAGCTCCTGGCCCGCCATCAGCCGGATGGTGTGGGCGAGGCTGGACGGGCCCGCCGCGACCTGGACGAACGCCGACAGCACGTCGTGGTCGAGCGAGCGCGGGTAGATCTGGCCGGTGGCCGTCAGCACCCGGGCGAAACCGAGGTGGCGGGCCACCCTGAGCTCGAGCTCGGCGAGCCGGCCGGCGTCGCCGCCGAGCAGGTCGAGCATGTCCTGGGCGGTGCCCATCGGGCCCTTGATGCCTCGCAGCGGGTAGCGGCCGATCAGTTCGTCGACCCGCTCGTAGGCGACCAGCACCTCGTCGGCCGCCGTGGCGAACCGCTTGCCGAGGGTGGTGACCTGGCCGGGCACGTTGTGGG
>JAVHXR010000335.1 GCA_031119515.1 Propionicimonas sp. | reverse complement strand
GTGCGCGAGGGCCATGGCCTGGGGGCTGGCTGTCGGTGATGAAGGCTGGCTGTCGGTGGCGAGCCGCGGAACGCTGCCCGAGGTCAGGGACGGTCGATGCGCTCCAGCACCAGGGGGGGGACCACCACGTCGGCGGCGGTGTAGGTGACCGCGCCGTCCAGCGCCTGGCGGGCGCGGTCGAACCGCTCGGGGGTGTCGGTGTGCAGGGTGAAGAGCGGATCGCCCTTGCGCACCCGGTCGCCCACCCCGACGTGCCAGGTGACCCCCGCAGCGGCCTGGACCGGGTCACCCTGCTTCGCCCGGCCGGCGCCCAGCCGCCAGGCCGCCAGCCCGACCGCCATCGCGTCCATGGACGCCAGGACGCCCTCCTGATCGGCCGCGACCGTCTCGGTGTGCCGGGCGACCGGCAGCGGAGCATCGGGGTCGCCACCCTGGGCGGCGATCATCGCCCGCCAGGTGTCCATCGCCCGGCCCGAGGCGAGCGCGTCGGCGGGGTCGGCGTCGATGCCGGCACAGGCCAGCATCTCCCTGGCCAGGGCGAGGGTCAGCTCCACGACGTCCGATGGTCCACCGCCGGCCAGCACCTCCACCGACTCCGCCACCTCGACGGCATTGCCCGCGCTGCGCCCCAGCGGGGTCGACATGGCGGTGACCAGCGCCACGGTCTCGACCCCGGCCGCCTGCCCGAGGCCCACCATCGTGCGGGCCAGCGCTGTCGCGTCCTCGCGGCGGCGCATGAACGCGCCCGCGCCGGTCTTCACGTCGAGCACCAGCGCCGCGGTGCCCTCGGCGATCTTCTTGCTCATGATCGAGGCGGAGATCATCGGGATCGACTCCACCGTCCCGGTGACGTCGCGGAGCGCGTACAGCTTCTTGTCAGCGGGCGCCAGTCCGGAGCCGGCGGCGCAGATCACCGCTCCGACCGTCTCCAGCTGCCGCAGCATCTCGGCGTTGCTCAGTTCGGCGCGCCAGCCCGGGATCGCCTCCAGCTTGTCGAGGGTGCCGCCGGTGTGGCCAAGCCCGCGTCCGGACAACTGGGGGACGGCCGCGCCGCAGGCGGCCACCAGGGGTGCGAGCGGTAGCGTGATCTTGTCGCCCACGCCACCGGTGGAGTGCTTGTCGACGGTCGGCCGGGACAGCGAGGAGAAGTCCATCCGCTCGCCGGTGCCGATCATCGCCGCCGTCCAGGTGGAGAGCTCCCGCGGGTCGAGGCCGCGGAAGTAGATCGCCATCGCCATCGCCGCCATCTGCTCGGCCGTGACGAGCCCGTCGGTGTAGTTGCGCACCAGCCACTCGATCGCCTCGTCGCCCAGGGTGCCGCCGTCCCGCTTGGCCCGGATCAGTTCCACCGCGTCGTAGCTCATGGCAGGAACGATAGACGACCTCGCGCCGGGCCGCGCGGGGCTGCTGGTGGGGCCCGGGTCTCGGCCGGGAGCGTTCCGGCGGCGACCGGCGGCGACCGGCCGTAGGGTGGTCGGGGAGACGGTCGAGAGGAATCGCATGACGAAGCGGGTGTGGCTGCCGTTCGAGGACGAGGCGGCGGCGGTGGCGGCGATCGGACCGCTTCCGGACGGGGTGGCGGCCGACTACTACCGGGCGGGCGAACTCCCGTCGACGGTCGCCGAGGTGGAGTTCCTGGTGGCGCCGTACATGGCCCCGCCGCTTCCCCTGCTGGAGCGGATCGCCGAGATGACAAGCCTCCGCGCCATCCAGCTGCAGTCGGCCGGGTACGACAACTACCTGCCGTTCCTGCGCCCCGGGATGGCGCTGAGCAACGCCGCCGGCGTCCACGACACCGCGACGGCAGAGCTGGCCGTCGCGCTCGCCCTGGTCAACCTGCGCAAGCTCGACCGGTTCGCCCGCAACATGCCGGAGGGGCGCTGGCAGCTCGAGGTCGGCGAGTCGCTGGCCGACAAGCGGGTCCTGATCGTCGGCTATGGACGGATCGGGGCGGCGATCGAGCGCCGGCTGGCCGGATTCGAGGTCGCCTCCGTGGCGCGGGTGGCCCGCAGCTCCCGCACCGAGCCGGAGGTGCATCCCGTCGGCGAACTCCGGCAGCAGCTCGCACAGGCCGACGTCGTGTTCCTGATCACCCCGCTGACGCCTCAGACCGAGGGCCTGATCGGGGCCGCCGAACTGGCTGCGATGCCGGACGGGGCCCTGCTGGTGAACGCCTCCCGCGGCAAGGTGGTGGACACCGAGGCCCTGGTGGACGCCGTCCGCGACGGCCGGATCCGGGCCTCGCTCGACGTCACCGATCCCGAGCCGCTGCCGCCCGACCACCCGCTGTGGACGATGCCCGGTGTCTTCGTCAGCCCGCACGTCGGCGGGCAGGCGGACGCCTTCCACCCGCGCATCCACCGACTCCTGAAGGAGCAGCTGGCCCGCTTCGCCGCGGGTGACCCGCTGGTCAACGTCGTGTCCGAATAGGGTGGCCCCATGCGCGTTGCACGTTTCTCCCACGGCGGCGAGACCGCCTTCGGCGTCGTAGAACTCGAGGCCGACGGAGGCCCCAACCCCGACACCGTCGCGATCGTGACCGGCGACCCGCTGGCCGGCCCGGTGCACTACACCGGCGAACGGCTGGCGCTGGCCGACATCCGGCTGCTCTCGCCGGTGATCCCGCGCAGCAAGGTGGTGGCCGTCGGACGCAACTACGCCGCGCACGCCGCCGAACTCGGCAACGAGGTCCCGGAGACGCCGCTGACGTTCTTCAAGCCGAACACCTCTGTGATCGGGCCGGGCGAGGCGATCGTCCACCCGCCGGAGACCGAGGACCTGCAGTACGAGGGCGAACTCGCCGTCGTGATCGGACGGATCTGCCGCCGGGTGCCCGCCGAGCGGGTCCCTGAGGTGATCTTCGGCTACACCGTCGGCAACGACGTCACCTGCCGCGATCTGCAGAAGACCGACGACCAGTGGGCGCGGGCGAAGGGCTACGACTCGTTCTGCCCGCTCGGGCCGTGGATCGTGACGCACCTCGAGCTGGACGAGGCGGGCAACCTCGAACTCGAGACAACGGTCAACGGCGAGCCGAAGCAGCAGGCGAGCACCGCGCTGATGGTGCACAAGATCGCCGACCTGGTCTCGTACGTGTCGAGCTACACCACGCTGCTGCCCGGCGACGTCATCCTCACCGGCACCCCCGCCGGGGTCGGACGGGTGGTGCCCGGCGACGAGGTGTCCATCACGATCTCCGGCATCGGCACCCTCACCAACCCGGTCGTCGGGCCGGAGGACTGAGCGTGGCCGCTGCGGGGGCCGCTGCGCGATCCGGTGCCGCGCTGCGGCTGCCGCCGCCGGGGGTGGCGTACCCGCATGTGCTCGAGGTGGACGAGGGCCCGGCCGCGCCGGGCTGGATCCGTCCGGTCCGCGGCCTGTTCGGCACGGTCCTGGGGATCCTGACCTTCCTTGCCCTGACCCCGCTGGTGGTGCAACTGGTGCTGGCGGTCGGCTGGGTGCTGCAGGGGCGGCCGGAGGAGTTCGCCGCCTACGCCGCTGCCGGCCGGGCGTTCGAGACCCCGATCGGCATGGTCGCTTCCCACCTGGGGCTGGCGGTGCTGTTGCCGACCAGCCTCGCGCTTGTGGTGGTCGTCCATCGCGTCCATCCCCGCTGGCTGCACTCGGTGCAGCCGGGCTTCCGGTGGCGGTTC
>JAVHXR010000024.1:10112-14659 GCA_031119515.1 Propionicimonas sp. | reverse complement strand
ACATTAGTCAACACCCTAGGCAGCGCTCCGGCGGCGACTTCTTCGACCCGGCGAACAATCGGTGAACACCCGGTGAATCTTCAACCGCGCGCGGGCGCGGCCGGGAGCCGGGCGTGACCACCGCCCGTCAGGCGGCCCTACACTCGCTGGCATGACGCCACTCGCCGCGGCACTCCTGGGGGTCGTCGCAGGTTTGGCCCTCGGCGTCCTGATCGCGTGGCGCTCGCTCCGCTCCCGCGAGGGCGAGGTCCAGGCGACCGATCTCGCCCGGCAGCGGCTCCAGGCCGTGGTGGACAACCTGCACGCCGTGGTCGTCGTCCTCGAGCCGGACGCCACCGTCGCGGTCAGCAGCAGGTTCGCCCGCACCGCGGGGCTGGTGCGCAGCACCCGCCTGTCCTCCGAGGAGGTCGCGGTCGCCGCGACCCGGGTCTCGCAGTCCGGCCAGCCGGCCGCGCTCGAGGTCGAGCTCACCCGCGCCCTGGGCGGCCAGCCCGTCCAGCTCGCGCTGCACCTCACGCCGCTGGCCCGCGGGGCCCTCCTCGTCACCGGCGAGGACCGCTCGGCCGACCTCAGGTTCACCGAGACCCGGCGCGACTTCGTCGCCAACATCACCCATGAACTGAAGACACCGATCGGCGCCATCATGCTGCTGTCGGAGGCGATCGAGGCGGCGTCCGACGACCCCGAGGCGGTGCGCGGCTTCGTCGGCCGGTTGCAGTCGGAGAACAGCCGGCTCAACGAGCTGGTCTCGCACATCCTGGCGCTCTCCCGGCTGCAGTCCGAGGACCCGATGCTCGCCGCCGACCCCGTCGACATCGACGCCGTCGTCGCCGCGTCCCTGCAGCGCTGTCGCGCTCAGGCCGCCGCGAGCAACATCCACCTCGCCACCGGCGGCGAACCCGGGCTGCGGGTGCTTGGGGACGCCGCCCAGCTCGAGACCGCTGTCACCAACCTGGTGCAGAACGCGGTCGCCTACTCCGAGCCCGGCGCCCGGGTCGTGGTGTCCGCCCGCGCGGACGGGGCGGACTGCGTCGAGGTGAAGGTGTCCGACAACGGCATCGGGATCACCGAGGCCGACCTGGAGCGGATCTTCGAGCGGTTCTACCGGGTCGACCCGGGCCGTAGCCGGGCCAACGGCGGTACCGGGCTCGGGTTGTCGATCGTCAAGCACGTCGCCGCCGCCCACGGCGGCGAGGTGTCCGCCTGGAGCCGCCCCGGCCAGGGCTCCACCTTCACCCTGAAGCTTCCGCAGTACGCCCCAGAAAGGGAGACCGCATGACGAGGGTCCTGATCATCGAGGACGAGGCCACCTACCGGGAGACGCTCGGGTTCATGCTGCGCCGCGAGGGCTTCGACGTCACCGAGGCGGCGGACGGGGCCAGCGGGCTCGCCAGCTTCGCCCGGTCGGGCGCCGACCTGGTGCTGCTCGACCTGATGATGCCCGGGTTGCCGGGCACGGAGGTCTGCCGGCAGTTGCGAGCGGTGAGCAACGTCCCGATCATCATGGTGACCGCCCGTGACTCCGAGATCGACACCGTCGTCGGGCTCGAGCTCGGCGCCGACGACTACGTCACGAAGCCGTTCAGCCACCGCGAGCTGGTGGCGCGGATCCGTGCCGTCCTCCGCCGGGGCGCCGATGTCGAGCTGATGCCGGATGTGCTCGAGGCCAGGGGGGTGCGGATGGACGTCGAGCGGCATGAGCTCACCGTCCGCGGGACCCCGGTGAAGCTCGCCCTGAAGGAGTTCGAGCTGCTCGAACTGCTGCTGCGCAACAGTGGCCGCGTCCTCACCCGTGGCCAGTTGATCGACCGGATCTGGGGGCCCGACTACGTCGGCGACACCAAGACCCTGGACGTCCACATCAAGCGCCTGCGCGGAAAGATCGAGCAGAACCCCGCCGAGCCCGAGCTTCTGCTCACCGTCCGCGGGCTGGGGTACCGCTTCGAGGGCTGACCACCGCCATCACCGACAGCCAGCCTTCGTCACCGAGAGCCACGCCCTGGGTGCTGGCGGTCGGCGTTGGTGTGGCAGGGGGAGTGCCGCGGGATCGTCCACGCGGCTCCCGGCGTCACGTCGGGGGCCAGCCTTCCTGGTTGAGGGCCAGCCTTCATGATCGAGGGCCAGCCCTTGGCACCGACGGCCATCCCTTAGCACCGAGAGCCACGCCCTGGGTGCAGGCCCTCGCTGGCTGGGCTCGATTCGGGCTTGGGATGGTCGCGCGGCTAGGCTGGTTGCCCGTGACTGAACCCACCGTCTTCTCGGGGCACGCCCACCAAGCCTTCGCCCAGGAGATGTGTGACATCCTCGGCGTCGAGCTCTCGCCCTCCCGGCTCTCCCGGTTCTCCAACGACTGCCTGCAGGTGCAGTTGCGCGCGAACTGCCGCCGCCGCGATGTCTACATCGTGCAGCCGCTGATCCCGCCGGTGCAGGAGAACCTGATGGAACTCCTGATGATGGTGGACGCCGCCCGCGGCGCCTCTGCGGCGCACGTCACGGTGGTGATCCCGCACTACGCCTACGCCCGCTCGGACAAGAAGGACGCGCCGCGGATCTCGATCGGCGGACGCCTTGTCGCCGACCTGATCGACACCGCCGGTGCCAGCCGGGTGCTGACCATGGCGCTGCACGCCCAGCAGGTGCACGGGTTCTTCTCGATGCCGGTCGACCAGTTGACCGCGCTGCCCGTGATCGCCAACCACTTCCGCTCCCGTGACCTCTCCAACGCCGTCGTGGTCTCTCCCGACTTCGGCAACGCCAAGGAGGCCGGACGGTTCGCGCGGATGCTCGGCGTCGGGGTGGCGGCCGGCTCCAAGCAGCGGCTCTCCGACGACAAGGTGATCATCGACACCATCGTCGGCGAGGTCGCCGGCAAGGACGTGATCGTGCTGGACGACGAGATCGCCACCGCCGGCTCGATCCTGGAACTGGTGGACGCCGTGAAGCGCTATGGCGTGAACTCGGTGTCTGTGGCCTGCACCCACGGCCTCTTCACCGGCGGCGCGGTCGAACGGCTGAACGCCCGCGACGACATCGACGAGATCGTCACCACGAACACCGTGCCCGCTCCGGTGGGCCTCAACAACCTGACGGTCTGCTCGGTCGCCCCGCTGTTCGCCGAGGCGGTCCGCCGGATCGACAGCGGGGAGTCGGTCAGCAGCCTGTTCTCCAGCGAGGACACCTACGGCTGACCTTCCTCGGCCAGGGCCCCGTCCGGGATCGGACGGGGCCCTTTTCAGTCTCCGCTGAGCCGGCGCCGGCCCTGCCTCTCCTGTGGTTTTGGGTGATTCCCAACAGAATCCAAACATGATGGCCCAGAAGTCTTGCCAAACAAAGGTAAACAGTAGTAAAACAAGATGTACCAACATCGAGCGGCGGGAGGGTCCATGTACGCAGAGGAGCGGCAGCAGGCGATTGTGGAGATCGTCCTGAACGCCGACCGGGTAGCCGTCGCAGAGCTGGCCGACAAGTTCGAGGTGACCACAGAGACCATCCGGCGCGACCTCGAGGTGCTCGATCGACGCGGGATCCTCCGCCGGGTGCACGGTGGAGCGGTGGCGGCCGAGCGGCTCTCCCTGGTCGAGGCGGCGCTGGCCGACCGCGAGCCGGCTCACGCCGCCCAGAAGGGCAGGATCGCGCAGGCCGCGCTCGCCCACCTCCCGGGCGGATCGGACGGTTCGATCATCCTCGACGGCGGCTCCACGGTCGCCCGGCTCGCGGCGCTGCTGCAGCCCGACAGCGTCGGCACGGTGGTCACCAACGCCCTTCCCGCCGCGTCCCAGCTCGCCGGTGTCGGGCAGATCGCCGTCCACCTGCTCGGTGGCAGGGTGCGCGGGATCACGCAGGCATGCGTCGGCCCCGAGACCGTCGCCCGGCTCTCCGCGCTGCGCTGCGACGTCGCCTTCCTCGGCACGAACGGGCTGACGCTCGGTCACGGGCTGTCCACCCCCGACCACGAGGAGGCAGCCGTGAAGCGGGCGATGGTCACCTCGGCCCGCAAGGTCGTGGTGCTCGCCGACAGTTCCAAGATCGGCACCGAGCTGTTGGTGAGCTTCGCCCCGGCTGCCGCGATCGACGTGCTGATCACCGACGGCGGGCTGCCGGCGACCGACCGGGACGCCTTCGCCGCGGCCGGGATCGAGGTGGTGATCGCATGATCGTCACCCTGACCGCCAACCCCGGCCTCGACCGGACGGCATCGCTGGGCGAGCCGCTGGTCCGCGGCGGTGTCAACCGGATCCTCGGGACCACCGTCGACGCCGGCGGCAAGGGGATCAACGTTGCCCGGGTCGTGCACGCCGCCGGCCATCCCGTCCGGGCCATCCTGCCCGCCGGCCCGCGCGACCCGATCCTGGGCGAGCTGGACCGGATCGACCTCCCCTACCGGACGGTCCCGCTCCACGACGTCGTGCGGGTCAACCTGACCCTCACCGAGCCCGACGGCACCACGACCAAGGTGAACGAGCCGGGCCCCACCCTGACCGCCGACGCCGTGGAGAAGCTGGCGAACCTGCTCGTCCTCGAATCCGAGCACGCCGACTGGGTGGTGC
>JAVHXR010000024.1:0-10102 GCA_031119515.1 Propionicimonas sp. | reverse complement strand
CTGTCCGGCTCGTTGCCCCCCGGCGTCCCGACCGACTGGTACGCCAGCCTGGTGCGCGCCCTGCGACCGTGGGGAGGCCGGATCGCCGTCGACACCTCGGACGCCCCCCTGCTCGCCCTCGCTGGCCAGTTCCCCGGCGCCGCCCCCGACCTGCTCAAGCCCAACTCAGAGGAGCTCGCCCAGCTCACCGGGGCGGACGCCGAGCGGCTCGAGGCCGAGGCGAAGGCCGGTGACCCCACGGGTTGCGTGACCGCAGCCCGCGCCCTGGTCGACCGGGGGGTGACGGCTGTGATGGCCACCCTCGGTGCCGCCGGCGCCGTGCTGGTCACCGCCGAGGGCGCCTGGCACGCCTCCCCGCCGCAGATCACCGTCCGCAGCACCGTCGGCGCCGGGGACTCCTCTGTGGCCGGCTACATCCTGGCCGAGACCCGTGGCGGCACGCCCGCCGAGCGCCTCGCGACGGCCGTCGCCTACGGCTCGGCCGCGGCTGCCCTCGCCGGAACCACCCTGCCCCGGCCCGACCAGCTCGAAAGGGACGCCGTCACGGTCCGCGCCCTCGCCTGACCCCACCCCCCCACCCGAAGGAAGCATCGTGTCCGAACCGCTGATCACCCCGGCGCTCGTCCTGCTGGACGCCGACCTGGGGCCAACCAAGACAGACGTGATCCACGCCATGGCGAAACTCGTCGCCGATGCCGGACGCGCGGACGCCGACGGCCTGGCCGCTGACGCCCTGGCGCGCGAGGAGAAGGCCGTCACCGGGCTCGGCGGCGGGATCGCGATCCCGCACTGCCGCTCGGCCGCGGTCACCACCAACACCCTCGCGTTCGCGCGGCTGTCCCCGGCCGTCGACTTCGGCGCCTTCGACGGCCCGGCCGACCTGGCGTTCATGATCGCCGCCTCGGAGGGCTCCGACGACGCCCACCTCCAGCTGCTGGCCAAGCTCGCCCGCTCGCTGATGCGGGCCGAGTTCCTGGAGGGCCTGCGGACGGCCACCACCCCCGGGCAGATCGTCGCCCTGGTCGAGCAGGCGACGGCACCGGACGAGCAGGAGGCCGCTGCTGCGGCGCCGGCAGCCGCTGCCGCCGTCCCCGCCGGGGCGGCCGCGGCGGACACCCCGAAGAAGCTCATCGTGGCGGTGACCGCCTGCCCGACCGGGATCGCCCACACCTTCATGGCGGCGGACGGGCTGGAGCAGGCCGGAAAGGCTGCCGGGATCGAGTTGGTGGTCGAGCCGCAGGGCTCGGGCAAGGTCGTCCCGCTCGACCCGGCGCTGATCGCCAGGGCAGACGCCGCCATCTTCGCCACCGACGTCCCGGTCCGCGACAAGGAGCGGTTCGCCGGCCTCCCGGTGATCGAGTCGGGGGTGAAGCGGGCGATCAACGAGCCCGGCAGGATGGTCGAGGAGGCGCTCGCCGCCAGCGAGAACCCGAACGCCCGCAAGGTGGCGGGCACCGCGGCTGCCGGTGCGGCCTCGGAAGGGCCCCAGCTCGGCCTCGGCACCCGGATCCGCCAGGCCCTGATGACCGGCGTCTCGTACATGATCCCGTTCGTGGCGGCCGGCGGCCTGCTGATCGCCCTCAGCTTCCTGCTCGCCGGCTACGACGTCGCGCTGGTGCCGGGGGTGAGCGGTGCGCGGGGCTGCGACGTGCTGACCTGGTTGAGCCCCGAGACCTGCCAGGCGGGGGTCGAGGCCGGCAAGTCGATCGGCACCCTGGTGCTGGAGAACAACACCCTGACCAACATGCCGGCCGGGCTCCTGATGTTCCTCGGCGCGATGATGCTGGCGATCGGCGGGACCGCGTTCAGCTTCCTGGTCCCGGCGCTGTCCGGCTTCATCGCCTTCGCCCTGGCCGGCCGGCCCGGCATCGCCCCCGGCTTCGTCGGCGGCGCGATCTCGGTGGCCCTGGGAGCCGGCTTCCTCGGCGGCCTGGTCACCGGCCTGGTGGCCGGCGCCCTCGCGCTGTGGATCTCGGGCTTCAAGGCCCCGCGCTGGCTGGCGGGCCTGATGCCGGTCGTGATCATCCCGCTGGTCGTCACCTTCCTGACCGGCGGCCTGATGTACCTGCTGCTGGGACGGCCGCTCGCGCTGATCACCGACAGCCTGGAGGCCTGGCTGTCGAGCCTGTCCGGGGCGTCGGCGATCGGGCTGGGGATCGTCCTGGGGCTGATGATGTGCTTCGACCTCGGCGGCCCGGTCAACAAGGCCGCCTACCTGTTCGCGACGGCGGGGCTGGCGATCGACAACCCGGCCTCGCAGCGGGTGATGGCGGCCGTGATGGCCGCCGGCATGGTGCCGCCCCTGGCGATGGCCCTGGCGACCGTCGTCCGCCGGAACATGTTCAGCGAGGTCGAGCGGGAGAACGGCCGGGCGGCCTGGCTGCTGGGTGCAGCGTTCATCTCCGAGGGCGCGATCCCGTTCGCGGCGGTGGACCCGTTCCGGGTGATCCCCGCGATGATGGCGGGCGGGGCGGTGACCGGTGGCCTGAGCATGGCCTTCGGGGTCACCTCGAAGGCGCCGCACGGCGGCATCTTCGTGCTGTTCGCGATCGACCCGGTCTGGGGGTTCCTGCTCAGCATCGTCGCCGGGATGGCCGTTGCGGCGGCCGCCGTGGTCGCGCTGAAACAGCTGATCCCGGTCAAGACGGCGGTGGCTGTGGCCTGACCAGAGGCCGGAGTCCCGGCTCCGACCCCGGTGCTACCCGTGGTGCCACCCGGGTCGGAGCCCCAGGCCGACACCAAGTGCCCTTGTCAACCCCCAAACCGGGGGTTGGCTAGCGCAAACACTAGTCGGCCCCGGCCCCCCGCGTGCTATGATGGGGGGCCTGCGAAAGGGGTACAAGTAGATATGACGTTCACGATCGGTGAAACGGTGGTCTACCCCAATCATGGAGCGGCGGTCATCGAAGCGATGGAGACCCGCACCATCCGAGGCGAGGACAAGCTCTATCTGGTATTGCGCATCGTCGGTCAGAACGACCTCGTCGTGAGGGTACCGGCCTGCAACCTCGATCTCGTCGGAGTGCGCGATGTGGTGGACGCGGACGGGCTCGAGCGGGTCTTCGGAGTGTTGCGGGCACCGCACGCCGAGGAGCCGACGAACTGGTCGCGACGCTACAAGGCGAATCTCGAGAAGCTGCACTCCGGCAACGTCATGAAGGTCGCCGAGGTGGTTCGCGACCTGTGGCGTCGGGAGCGGGAACGTGGCCTGTCGGCAGGGGAGAAGCGGATGCTCGCGAAGGCCCGCCAGATCCTGGTCTCCGAACTCGCCCTGGCCGAGAAGGTCGAAGAGGACAGGGCAGAGGTCCTGCTCGACGAGGTCCTCGCCTCCTGAGCCCACCCGGGCCCGAAGATCACCAGCCGGAGCCGGTCGTCGCAGCAGCGGCGGCCGGCTTCGTCGTAGCCGAACCCGGCCCGGTGGCTCAGGGCTTCGGCGATCGCGCCGGCTGGGCCTGGCGCAGCTGGGAGGCGAACAGCTCGGTCACCTCGCGCGCGATCCGCTGCGCGGAGAGGCCGATCGCCTCCAGGAGTTCTGCCCGGTTGCCCTGCGGCAGGAAGTCCTGGGGGATGCCGAACTCGCGCAGCGGGGTGTCGATCCCGGCGGCGCGGGCCTCCTGGGAGAGCCGGGAGCCCAGCCCGCCGGCCAGCCCGCCGTCCTCGATCGTGATCACGAGTTCGTGCTCGCCGACCAGCCGGATCAGGTCTGGGGAGACCGGGAGCGCCCAGACCGGGTCGACCACCCTCGCGCCGATGCCCTGCTGGGCCAGGCGCTCGCCGACCTCGACGGCGAGCCCGCAGAGCTGGCCGTAGCCGACCACCAGGACACGTGGGGTAGGGCTGGCGAACAGGACGTCCAGGCCGCCGATCCGCCCGACGGCAGGCAGCGGCGCGGGCAGTCGCTCCTTGGAGAACCGCAGCACGGTCGGGCCGTCGTCGATCGTCACCGCGAGCTGCAGCGCCTCTGCCAGCCGCTCCTCGTCGCGGGGCGCCGCAAGCCGCAGGCCGGGCACCACCCCGAGCAGCGACAGGTCCCACATCCCGTTGTGGCTGGGCCCGTCCGGCCCGGTGACCCCGGCCCGGTCCAGGACGAAGGTGACGCCCAGGCGGTGCAGCGCGACGTCCATCACGACCTGGTCGAAGGCACGGTTGAGGAAGGTCGCGTAGACCGCGAACACCGGGTGCAGCCCGGCGGTGGCCAGCCCCGCCGCCGAGGTGACGGCGTGCTGCTCGGCGATCCCCACGTCGAACACCCGCTCGGGGAAGTGGCGGGCGAAGCGGTCCAGCCCGGTCGGGTGCAGCATCGCCGCGGTGAGGGCTACCACCCGGTCGTCGGTTGCTCCGATCCGGGCGAGCTCGTCGCCGAAGGCGTCGGTCCAGGTCCGCACGTCCGGGTCGACGAGCACCGGCTCGCCGGTGGTCTCGTCGAACTGGCCGACCGCGTGGAAGCGGTCCTCCTCGTGCTCCTCGGCGGCACGGAAGCCGCGACCCTTCTGGGTGATGCAGTGCACCAGCACCGGCCCGCCGAACCCCTTCGCCTGCTGCAGCGCCAGCTCGACGGCATGGATGTCATGGCCGTTGATCGGTCCGATGTACTTCAGGCCCAGGTCGGTGAACATGCCCTGCGGGACGAGGACGTCGCGGACGCCCATCTTGATGCCGTGCAGGATGCCGTACACCATCGGGCCGATCTTGGGCAGCGCCTTCACCCGCTCCTTGATCCAGGTCAGGAACCGCTCGTAGCGCCGGTCGGTACGGATCGCCGACAGCTGCTGGCCGAGGCCCTGCAGCTGCGTGGCGATGCCGCCGACGGTCGGGGTGTAGGAGCGCCCGTTGTCGTTCACGACGACGACGAGCTTGAGGTCGCGCTGTACGGCGATGTTGTTCAGGGCCTCCCACGCCATCCCTCCGGTGAGGGCGCCGTCGCCGATCACCGCCACCACCATCCGGTCCTGGCCGGTGAGCCGGAAGCCCTTCGCCATCCCCTCCGCCCA
The DNA here is from genome assembly GCA_031119515.1 of Propionicimonas sp. Lineage (GTDB taxonomy): Bacteria > Actinomycetota > Actinomycetes > Propionibacteriales > Propionibacteriaceae > Propionicimonas. Next base: position 5,111 of record JAVHXR010000024.1, on the reverse strand, counting down.
CGACAGCGAGGTCGAGGCGTGGGAGTTCTCCACCCAGTCGTGCGGCGACTCGGCCCGGCTCGGGTAGCCCGAGAGCCCGCTGGGCTGGCGCAGCGTCGCGAAGGCATCCCGCCGTCCGGTCAGGATCTTGTGGACGTAGCTCTGGTGACCGGTGTCGAAGATGATCGGGTCGTTCGGCGAGTCGAACACCCTGTGCAACGCGATCGTCAGTTCGACGACGCCGAGGTTCGGCCCGAGATGCCCGCCGGTTCGGCTCACATTGCTGATCAGGAAGGCGCGGATCTCCTCGGCGAGGCGGTCGAGTTCCTCGGTGCCGAGCCCACCCAGGTCGGAGGGTTGCTCGATCGAGTCCAGGACTGACACCCCCCGAGTGTACGTCCGAGCGCCTGCGGCGGCCCAACCACCATGCTGGCGGCCGCGTAGCAACCCCGGCGGCGCGGGGCCGGACGCCTATACTGCCGTCATGCCGGAACCCGTGATCGCGCTGGTGATGGCGGCCGGGATGGGCACCCGCTTCGGCGGACCCGTTCCCAAGCCGGTGGCTCCGCTGGCCGGCGGTACCGTGATCGGAACCGCGATCGAGTCCCTGGCCGCGGGCGGCTGCACCGCCGTCGTGGTGGTGGTCTCGCGCGGGGCGCAGCACCACTTCATCCCGGCGCTGGCCGGCTGCCCGGTCCCGCTGACCGTGGTCGAGGGCGGCGAGACCCGCCAGGAGTCGGTGCTTCGCGGGCTCGAGGCGATCGCTGCCCACCCCGACCTGTCGGGAACAGGGGTGATCCTGGTCCACGACGCGGTGCGTCCGCTGGTACCAGCCGCCATGGTGGCCCGGGTGGTGGACGCCGTCCGGGCCGGAGCGGTGGCGGTCACGCCGGCGGTGCCGGTCGTCGACTCGCTGCGCCGGGTGGACGCCGACGGCAGCTCCCGCCAGGTGGACCGCTCCGACCTGCGCGCGATCCAGACCCCCCAGGGCTTCGACTTCGCGACCCTCCTGGCCAGCCATCGCGCCGCGGCGGCGGCAGGGACGGTGGCCACCGACGACGTCGGCGTCTGCGAGTCGACCGGCCACCAGGTGGTGATCGTCGAGGGCGCGGCGAGCGCGTTCAAGATCACCCACGCCGACGACCTCGACCTCGCCCGGGCCCTGGTCGGCCTGGCCGCGAGCGAGGCGGCGAGGTGACCGCGCTGCGGGTGGGGCTCGGCACCGACGTCCACGCCTTCGCCGACGGCGTCGCGATGCACCTGGCCGGGCTGCACTTCCCCGACGAGCCGCGCGGGCTGGCCGGTCACTCCGACGGCGACGCCGCCTGTCACGCCGCGGTGGACGCGCTGCTGTCGGCGGCCGGCCTGGGCGACATCGGCAGCACCTTCGGCACCGCCGACCCGGAGTGGGCGGGCGCGTCCGGCGTCGCGTTCCTCGCCGAGACGGTCCGACGGCTCGACCTCGCCGGCTTCGACGTGGCGAACGTGGCCATCCAGGTGATCGGCAACCGCCCCCGGCTGGCCGGCCGGCGGACGGAAGCCGAGGCGCTGCTGTCGGCCACGGTCGGCGCCCCGGTGAGCGTCTCCGCGACCACCACCGACGGCCTGGGGCTGACCGGCCGGGGCGAGGGCGTCGCGGCGATCGCGACGGCGCTGGTCACCGTCCGGACACCGAGCCGGGGCTGAGGCTCAGCGCACCTCGTTGTTGGGGACCACCCAGGTGTTGCAGACGCCCGCCTGGTTGCTCGACACCCCGGTCACGAACCAGCGCTCCCGGTTCGCGCCCAGACCGTGGTCGCCCTCGAAGTCGGGCTGCCCGGTGAGGATGTCGTCACCGATCGCGTGGGCCACCTGGCGCAGTGCCTGGAGTTCGTCCCCACTCATCTGGGAGGCCTGCGAGACGGCGTTGATGAACACCCCCGAGAAGCAGTCAGCCTGCTGCTCGGAGCGGCGGGAGAACCACAGCGCATCCGCCTCGGACAGCCGCTGCTCGAAGGCGACGCTGGAGATCAGGATGCCGGTGCGGGCCTGGATGGCGTGGCCGAACTCGTGGCCGATCACGACGTCGGCCATGAACTGGATGGTGGCGACCTCGGGGGTGCGGCGGAAGACCTCGTGCAGGTCGGTGGCGTAGTAGACCCGCTGGTCGCCGGAGCAGTACACCGCGTTGTGGGTCTCCAGCGAGCCGCAGGCGGTCGTGATCGGCTGGGAGTAAACGGTCACCGGGGGCCGGGGCATCACGAAGCCGGCGCGTTCCATCGGCGCCTGCCAGACCATCATCAGGCAGCCGGTCAGGTTGTTCAGGTGGTCCTCGAGCTCCTGCGCGTCCGCACCGACGACGTCCATCCGGCCGAGGGTGCAGTTGGTGGGGACCTCGACGGACTGCTGGTAGATCGCGTTGTCGACCAGCCACTGCTCGGCCTCGTCGAAGGTCTTCGGCATCGGCAGTTCCGGCGGGTCGAAATCCGGCTCCGGGACGCCGACCGGCGGGGCCGAGGTCTGCCCGGGCTGCGGCAGTGGGGTGACCTGCTCGTCACCGTTGAGGTAGTTCATCAGGCTGACGAAGAAGAAGCCGACGGCGATCACCGCAACGAGCCCCAGCAGGATCAGCTTGAACGGCGAGCCCTTGCGGGGCGGCTGCTGCTGCGGCTGGAACCCGCCCGGGGCGGTATAGCCCTGCGGGGCCGGGTAACCGGGCCGGGCGCCGAACTGGCCCGGCGGCTGGCTCCAGCCCGCCGGTGGCTGGCCCCAGGCCGGCTGGCCGGTCGTCCGCTGCCAGGGCTGCTGCGCGCCCTGCCCTCCCCACGGTTGCTGCGTCACGCCGACAAGGGTAACGGCGCCGTGGTCGGCCGGACAGGGGCGCTCCGCGGGCCGGCGTGGGTGGCCTTACCCATCCCGTGCGGGCCGAGGAGGGGGTAATTGCTGGGGGGCGGGAGCGGTCCGCGGCACGCCCTCGGGGGTGGCGCGGACCCGGACGCCCGCCACTACGCTGGTGGCCGCGAGCCCGCCGTGGGCCCAACGGTTGGCGAGGAAGGGTGCCGTGACGAAGACTGCCTCCCGCGTGCTGCGGATGACGACCCTGCTGGTGATGGCCGGCGGTGCCCTGCTGGCGGCGGCCGGCACGGCGCACGCCGCCGAGGCGGTGAACACCTACGTGGTGGAGGCCTCGCTCGCTCCCGACGGCTCGTTGCAGGTCAAGGCGACGATCGCCTTCGACGAGGCGCCCGCCACGCTGACCCAGACGGTCCGCACCACGAGCCGGACGGCGGACAGCCGGGAGTACCGGTTCACCGTCACCGATGTCACAGCGACCGCCGCGGGCGCCGACCTGCAGCCGGCCGTGACCGCCACGGACGGCGCCACCGCGATCAGCATCCCGACAGCAGGGGTGACCGGACCGATCGAACTCGCCTACCGCGTCGGGGGCGCCACGATCGCCACAGCCGACGGCGGCACGTCCCTGGTCTGGCCGCTGGTGCAGGGGCTCAGCGTCCCGGTCACCACCTTCGACGGCACGATCTCCGTCCCCGCGGCTTTCACCTCGCTGGACTGCGAGGCCGGTGACCCCGCCGCCCCCGGCGCCTGCACCTTCTTCGGCGGCGGCACCGCGGAGAACCCGCTGCCGGTGTTCCACCACGAGGCGCTGGCGGCCGGCGGCTTCGTCGAGGCGACGCTGCGGTTCCCGGCCGGCACCGTGGCGGCGAACGAGGACGTCCGCACGCTGTGGACCGCCGAGCGGGCCTTCTCGGTCGGCCCGGCAGAACTGCTCACCGCGCTCGCGCTCGCCCTGCTGGGCGGCCTCGGGCTGTGGTTCGCGCACCGCAAGGTCGGACGCGACGCCACCGGGGCCGTCACCCCGGCCCTGGTCGCGGAGTTCCACCCGATCGCCGACGGGCAGAGCGAGTTCCGCGTGCTCGACGACATCCGCCCGGGCCAGGTCGGCACCGTCCTCGACGAGCGGGTGGACCCGATCGACGTCACCGCGACACTGCTCGACCTCGCCGTCCGCGGGCACCTGCGGATCGAGGAACTCGACCGTTCCTCTGCCCACGCCGCCACCGACTGGTCGTTCGGGCGGCAGGCGGGGGACGGGGAGCTCGCGCCGTACGAGCAGACCCTGCTGGAGGCGATCGCCCCCGCCGGCGGCACGCCGGTGACGGTGTCGACGCTCAGTGCGGCGGTCGCCCCGGCGATCCCGACCGTCCAGTCCCAGCTCTACGACGAGGTGGTGGCCCGCGGCTGGTTCGCCCGCCGGCCCGACACCACCCGCAACCTGTGGACCAGGCTCGGCTGGGTCGCACTCGCGGTGGCATTGCTGGCGACGTTCCTGCTCGCGGCCTTCACCAGCTTCGGGCTGGTCGGGGTGGTGCTGATCCTGCTCGCCCTCGGAGTGCTGTTCGTCGCCGCCGAGATGCCGGCCCGCACCACCGCCGGCGCCGGCGTGCTCAGCGGCCTGCAGGTGCTCAGCGGCACCCTGCAGACCCAGCGGACCGACCAGCTGCCGAAGGGACGGGAGTACGACCAGCTCTCCCGCATCCTTCCGTACGCCGTCGTGCTGGGCGGCGCCGACAGGTGGCTGCAGGCGATCGCGCAGGCCGACACCGACGCCGATGCCGACGGTGCGGACCTCGGCTGGTACCACGCCGGGTCGGACTGGCACCTGGGCGACCTGCCGGACTCGATCCGCAACTTCGTCACCACCGTCCAGGGCACCTTGTTCAGCCGCTGAGGCTGTCGGCCCGCGGTGAGCCAGGCACGCGGCGGACGCGGAACCGTCCCTGAGCCGTCCCGGCTCCCTGCGGGCGCCTGCTACAGCTCGAGGCCCGGGTACAGCGGGAAGTCGGCCAGCAGCTCGGCGGCGGCCGCACGGGTGGCGTCAGCGACACCCCCGGCGATCGCGTACCTGGCCTTCCCCGGGGTGCCGGCGGCGGTCGCGACCGGCTCGGTGGCGGTGAGCACGTCCGTGATCAGCTCCGCGACCCTGTCGAACTCCGGGCCGCCGAAGCCGCCGGGCCCAGGTCCGGATCCGGGCGAAGAGCCGATCGACGAGGCGGACGAGTCGGGCGAGCTGCCCCTCGGGCGGCGACCGCAGACCCGGCGTGGCATCGGCGCGGTCTCGATCAACCCCAAGG
>JAVHXR010000334.1 GCA_031119515.1 Propionicimonas sp. | reverse complement strand
CGGCGAAGCTGGCCAGGTGGAGATGACCCTCACCCTTGTCGCTGGCGGGACCGAAGGTCTCCTCCAGCAGCACGGCGTCGAGTCGGGTGCCGGCCAGGGCCGCCAGGGCGGCGCGGGAGAGTCTCCCCGTGTCCGTCGCGTAGAGCAGCCGGCTGGAACCGTCCTCGACGAGGTAGAGCACCGCCTCCCCGAAGGCGTGGTGGTTTGCCGGCAGTACGGTGAGCCGGTAGTCGCCGGCTGCCACGACGTCGCCGGCGGTGACCTGGACCAGTTCGACAGCGGTCTGGCCCGGCTCGAGCCATGTCTCCAGTTGCGCGACCGCCGGCGCAGGGCCAATCACCCGGAGCGGACGATCGGTGACCCAGGAGCGGTAGAGCGAGAACGAGGGGTCGAGATGGTCGTGGTGGGCATGCCCGATGGCGACGACGCCGACGCCGGCCAGGCTGTGGCCGAGCCGGGCGGCCTGACCGGGGGCCTCCGGGCCGCAGTCGAGCAGCAGCCGGTCGTCCACCAGGACCGAGGTGGGGCCGCGGCGTCCCCGAGGCAGCTGGTCGAGGCAGGTCGGGCACTCGCACCACGGGTTGGGTAGCCCGTCGGCGGATCCGGTCCCCAGCAGTACGACACGCATGGCCGCACCCTAACGGCAGCCGGCCCCGTCGCGGACGACGGGGCCGGAGAGGGGAAACCTGCTCATCGGGTGCGTCTGCGTGCTCTCCTTTCGACATCTCCATGGTCGGCCGGTGGCCTGTGCCGGGTGCTGGTGGCCGCTGGGGGAGCGCTGTGAGGCTGGTGTCACCACCGGAGTTCGACTACAGTGGTAGTTGAATGATCAACAACAGGAGCCTGTAGTGGACGAAACCCGCCTCCCGGACGACACCCGGATGGGCCTGGTGGCGCTCGACGTCGCCGACCTGGACGCGATGACGGCGTTCTACCGCGACGTCCTCCTGCTCGAGCAACTTGCCGAGGGTCTGGACAGCGCCGACCTCGGCCGGGACGGCGAGGCCCTCGTCCGGCTGCGGCACCGGCCCGACCTCCCGCGCGGTGAGCGCCGCAGCGCCGGGCTGTACCACACCGCCCTCCTGCACCCGGACGCCGCGACGCTGGCCACCGTCGTCGCCTCGCTCGCGGTGCGGGCACCCGGTCTCTACACCGGCTCGGCCGACCACCTGGTGTCCCAGGCCTTCTACCTCGACGACCCGGAGGGCAACGGCGTCGAGCTGTATGTGGACCGCCCGCGCGAGGCCTGGCAGTGGGACGGCGGCCGGGTGCGGATGGGGTCGGTCCGGCTCGACCCCAACGACTTCCTCGCCCGCCACCTCACCGACGCCGGGCGCGACCTGATCGAGACCGGAGCCGGGGTGCGGCCGGCGTCCCAGGGCGGCCAGACCGTGGGCCACGTCCACCTCAAGGTCGGCGACACCGCGCGGGCGAAGGACTTCTATGTCGACACCCTCGGCTTCGAGGTGACCGGGGAGTTCCCCGGCGCGCTGTTCGTCTCGGCCGGCGGATACCACCACCACATGGCGATGAACACCTGGGAGAGCGAGGGCGTCGGACTGCGCGCGCCCGCGCTCGGGCTGGGCACCGTGACCATCTCCGTGCCCGGGTACGCAGATCTGCGAATGGTTGCGGATCGGGCGGCCCGGAAGAATGTCTCTGTTCGGGAGGGGGACCCCGGAGAGCAATCTCCGGAAATTCTCGAGCTTTTTGATCCGTGGGGGAATGTCGTGCGCATCTCGCATGTTGCATGAGACGAACCGACACCGGTGGCAGCTGCAGGGGGGTGCAGTAGGCCAACGGGAACAGGATTGCAGGAAGGCCCGTCAGCGTCCGGGGAGGGAAACATCGGATGCAGGCGGGCCTTCGTGCTGTCCGGAACTCCCGGTCGCCGAGACCCCATCGCGGGGAGCCGGTGTCGGAGTCGCCGCTGAAGTCGGGGGCCTTCGCCGGTGAGGCTCAGTCGATCGGCGGGAACCCGCCGGCGACCGCCAGGACGCTGGTGACGGCCGGGTCGTGATTGAGCGGGTCCCCGTCCAGCTCGGTGACGGGGAGCACGCCGCGGATCGCCGACACCAGCCATACCCCGTCGCAGCGCCGTGCCTGCGCCGGGGTGAAGAGCGCCTCCCCGGTGTCCACACCGTTGCGCCGGGCGACGTCGAACACGGCCGCCACGGTCACCGAGTCGAGGATCCCGGTGCCCGCCGTCGGCGTCGTCCAGAGCCGGTCGTCGGCGGCGAAGACCAACCCCGAGGTCGGCCCCTCCAGCAGGTAGCCGTCGCTGGAGCGCCAGACCACCTCGTCCACGCCGCGGGCGGCCGCCTCGCGCCGGGCGGCGACGTTGACCGCGTAGGACAGCGTCTTCACTCCGCCCAGCAGCCACGGCGCGTCGGTGAAGGTGTCGCTGCGATGGCCGCGGTCGAGGGTGACGGCGGTCACGCCGCGGCGGGCGATGCCGTAGTCGGGGACGGAGGTCAGAGTGAGGTAGCCGAACGGCGCGGTGGCCACCGACTCCCGTCCGCGGGTCAGCACGAGCTTCAGGACGGCCTCGCCCGGGTTGTCCCAGGCGTCGATCAGGTCCTCCCAGGCCGCGGACGGCGGCGCGTCCGCCAGTTGCAGCCGCGCGGCCGAACGCGCGAACCGGGCCAGGTGCCCGTCCCGGTGGTGGACGCGGACGCCGCGGGCGTCGTTGGTGACCCGCAGCGCGTCGAAGCAGCCGTCGCCGCGGGTGACCCCGAGGTCGTCGCCGAGCAGCAGGGCCTCGTCCGCCGGGACGAGACCACGACCCAGGACTGCGATCACCTGCGGGGGAACGTCGTTCACGGCGACAGCCTACGGGGAGCCGGTCCTCCGGCAGCGCGGCGCCTCGCCCTGCCGCCCCTCCCGGCTGGACAGTTGTCCGCGATGTCGCGGGGAAGTGTCCAGCCAGGCGGGGTGCCGGAGAAACCGGAAGGGGCCCGGGCACAAGGCCCGGACCCCTTCGGTGTCCAGCATCGGTGATCAGGAACTGATCACTGGTCGAAGTACATCTCGAACTCGTGCGGGTGCGGACGGAGCCGGATCGCGTCGATGTCGGCGCGCTTCATCTCGATCCAGGTCTCGATCAGGTCGGAGGTGAACACACCGCCGGCCAGCAGGTACTCGTGATCGGCCTCGAGAGCGGCGAGCACCCCGTCCAGGCTGCCCGGAACGGTCGGGACCAGGGCGTGCTCCTCGGGCGGGAGCTCGTAGAGGTCCTTGTCGACTGGCGCGAGCGGCTCGATCTTGTTCTGGATGCCGTCCAGGCCGGCCAGGAGGCAGGCCGCGAACGCCAGGTACGGGTTGGAGGACGGGTCGGGGCAGCGGAACTCGATGCGCTTGGCCTTCGGGTTCGTGCCGGTCACCGGGATCCGGATGCAGGCCGAACGGTTGCGGGCCGAGTACACCAGGTTGACCGGGGCCTCGAAGCCCGGCACCAAGCGGTGGTAGGAGTTCACCGTCGGGTGGGTGAACGCCAGCAGCGACGGGGCGTGGTGGAGCAGGCCGCCGATGTACCAGCGGGCCAGGTCCGACAGGCCGCCGTAGCCCGCCTCGTCGTAGAACAGCGGCTGGCCGCCGTTCCAGATCGACTGGTGCACGTGCATGCCCGAGCCGTTGTCGCCGAAGATCGGCTTCGGCATGAAGGTGAC
>JAVHXR010000333.1 GCA_031119515.1 Propionicimonas sp. | reverse complement strand
GGTCGCAGCTGGGTTTCGGGCGGACGTCGTCCACCACGGCAGCGCAGGCCACCCCGCGCAACCTGTTCGGCTTCAAGGACGGCACCAACAACCTGCGGGCGGAGGCGACCACCGAGCTCGACGCCCACGTCTGGACCGCGCCCGGCCACGATCCGAGGGCCGGCTGGCTGGATGGCGGCAGTTACCTGGTCGCGCGCAAGATCGCGATGCACATCGAGACCTGGGACCGCAGCTCCCTGCGCGAGCAGGAGCAGATCGTGGGGCGGACGAAGGCGGAGGGGGCGCCGCTTTCGGGCGGACAGGAGTTCTCCCAGCCCGACTTCGCCCTGGCCGGCCGCGGCGGCACGCCACTGGTGGACCCCGCCTCCCACGTCGCCCTCGGCCATCCCGACCACAACCAGGGGGTGCGGATGCTGCGGCGCGGCTACAACTACGTCGATGGTTCGACCGACCTCGGCCGGATGGCCGCGGGGCTGTTCTTCCTCGCCTATGTGGCCGACCCGCGCACGCACTACATCCCGATGCAGAACCGGATGTCGCGCGAGGACCTGATGTCGGAGTACCTGCAGCACATCGGCTCGGGGCTGTGGGCAGTCCCTCCGGGGATCGCCCCGGGCGAGTTCGTCGGCCAGGCGTTGTTCAGCTGAGGACGCGGCGCCGCCACCACAGCGCCAGGGCGAGCTCGATCACCCCGATCACGGCGATCACCGGCTGCAGGAAGAAGTACACCTGGAGGATCGCGAGCTGGGCGGCGATCCAGACCAGCAGCGACGCGCCGGCCAGGACTCCGGCCAGGATCCCGAGCCGGGGACGCCGGGGCAGGAACAGGATCGGGAGCGCGGCCAGCAGGTGCGGGACACCGACCAGCGCGATCAGTACCCAGCCCGGCCCTACCCAGCTGTCGAACGGGGTCCGGGCCAGCCAGTCCACTGGCAGCTGCCAGGTGTCGGTGATCAGCCCATGGCCGCCGGAGACCGCCTGGTAGGCGACGAAGACCTCGATGCCGGCCAGCAGCCACGCCTGCCAGGGGCGGGTCGGACGGGCGGATCGGGGGGTGGCGAGGTCGGGGGCACCGGGCATCGGGACGGTCATCGCGCTCCAGTAGGGCAGATCGTCCCCCCAGTGTGCCCCGGCCGCAGCCGGCACGCAGGAGTTCGCCGAAACCCGATCTCAGCGGCGCCGGGCGGGCGCGGAATGCCCGGCGCACAGCCAGGTGGCGGCGGTGTCGTCGAGCATCGCCCGGGATGCCTCCCCGCGCTCGACGTCGCTCATCATGAAGCCCGGGACCGGCGTCAGCCGGCCGGCGGCGTCCACCAGCGCCGCGTCGCCGACCAGGACCACGTCGTCGATGCCGAAGCTGACATGGCCGGGGGTGTGCCCGGGCGTCGGCAGCGCGGTCAGCCCACAGGGCAGCCCGCCGGCCTCGACCAGATGCAGGCCGCCGGGCAGCCGGGGCAGCCCGGTGGCCGCCATCAGCCGGCGGAACCAGGTGTCAGGAACCGGGCTCGCGCCCGTGAGGATCGCGGCATCCGGGCCACCCAGCCAGGCCCGGGCCCCCGTCCGCTGCTGCCAGGTGGCGGCCGAGGAGGCGTGGTCGACGTCGTAGTGGGTGAGCAGGATGTCGGTCACGCCGCGGGGCGGCCGTCCGTTGGCGTGCAACTGGCGGGCGACCCGGTTCAGCCCCGCCCGCAGCCCGGGGTCGACCAGCACCAGGGCCTCATCGGTCTCGACCAGATAGCAGTGGGCGCCGATGGCGGCCGTGACCCACCAGACCCGGTCCGAGATGCGTTTCATGGCTCCATCCTGCCGCGAGCCTGGGCGAACCGGGACCGCAGGGTCAACCCCACGACGCGTGAGACCGCCACCGCCAGGTACATCATCCCCGCGATCTGCTGGATCATCACCGCCGACCGCGCGACCGGCTGGATCGGCACGACATCGGACAGGCCGGTGCTGCTCATCGTGGTCGTGGACAGGAACAGCAGCTCGAGCCAGCTGCGGGCTCCCTCGGGATCGACAGCCGCGGTGAACGAGCCCGGGTAGATCCCCTGCACCGCGGAGTAGGCGTACGCCCACAGCCAGACCGCGACCGTGAAGGTGGCTCCGATCGCCCAGATCTCGTCGCCGCCGACCTCGTCATCGGCGAACATGTACCGCAGCAACCCGATCAGCGTGTAGGTGTAGAACGCCACGTGCACCACGTCGGAGGCCAGGTGCCAGGGCGCGGCCGACGCGGTCGCCCAGTCGATGATCGTCAGCAGCACCGCAGGGATCCCGATCACCACGCCCAACCAGGTGTAGGTGGGGCTGGCCCGCACCACGGCGAGGGCGAGGACGACGACGAGCATCCCGAACAGCGAGAGCAACAGGCGGGCGACCGAGTCCCCGGTGTCGTCCATGAAGGCATACAGGACGATGCCCAGCAGCTGGACGATCAGGAGGATCGCCGAGGGGGTGGCGCGAACCCACCGCCAGGCACCTTCAAGCCGTCGCCGCATGGCGCACACCCTAACGCCGCCCGGTGGCGGCGGGTCAGACCAGGCCGGGGTTCTCCAGGTCCAGCAGCGCCCGCTTGCGCTGGATCCCGCCGGCGTACCCGGTCAGGGATCCGTCCGCTCCGATCACGCGATGGCACGGGACCACGATCGGCAGCGGATTGCGCCCGTTGGCCAGGCCCACCGCGCGGGAGGCTGCGTTGGTGAGGCCGAGGCGGTGGGCGATCTCGCCGTAGCTGGCCGTCCTGCCGTAGCCGACCCGGCGCAGCTCGGCCCACACCCGCTGCTGGAAGGCCGTGCCGGCGGGGGCCAGGGGGAGGTCGAACTCCGTCCGGTCACCTGCGAAGTACTCGGCCAGCTGCGCCGCGGCCTTCGTCAGGACGGGGTGCTCGTCGTGGCGGTCGCCGGGATCGCGCCCGCCGAAAGGCGAGAACTCGATCGCGGTCAGGCCGGAATCGGTGGCGACCAGCCGAAGCGGTCCGATCGGGGAGTCGACGACAGTCCACATCAGGGGGTCTCCTTCGGGTCGAGCAGGGTGGCCCAGAGCAGGCTCTGGGCGTAGGACCGCCACGGGCGCCAGGCCTCGGCAAGCCGTGCGGCCTGCGCGGGGTCGGCGCCCAGACCGGTCAGGGCGTGGCGGGTTCCCAGGTCGGTCGGCATGAAGGCGTCGGGGTCGCCGAGCGCCCGGATCGCGATGTAGCTGGCCGTCCAGTCGCCGATTCCGGGCAGCGCCAGCAGCGCGGCACGGGTGCGCGCGCGGTCGGGGCCGCGGTCGAGGGCGAGCGAGCCGTCGGCCAGGGCCGTCGCCAGGCCCACGAGGGCGCGTCCCCGGGCACGCGGCATCGGGAGGTCGGCCGGGTCGAGGGTCGCGAGGACGTCCGGCGACGGGAAGAGGTGGGTGAGAGGTTCGTCCCCGATGCCCCCCGCCGAGGATCCCGGTCGAGCGGGTGCTCGGCCGCTGCCCACGAGCGGGCCGGAACCCGCGGTTCCTGCCGGGAGCGGCTCGCCGTAACGCTGGACCAGCCGGGCGAGGACGGTGCGGGCGCCCGCCACCGAGACCTGCTGGCCGACCACGGCGCGGACGGCGAGCTCCGCCCCGTCCACGTGGCCGGGCACCCGCAGGCCCGGCCATCGGGCGACCAGGGGCGCGAGCAGCGGGTCGGCGCCGAGGGCGGCAGCCACCGCGACCGGGTCACAGT
>JAVHXR010000332.1:3035-3737 GCA_031119515.1 Propionicimonas sp. | reverse complement strand
CGGAGCAGTTCAACACCGAGGAGTGGGACAAGCACTGGGCGATCCTGGTGTCGGCTCAGCAGCAACTGATCAGCGCATCGGAGTACGCGGCGTGCCGCGTTCAGGGTGTGACCCCGGAGTTCAACTGGGTGAAGCTGGTCAGCACCACTCCGAACGTCGAGACCCGGATCCCGGGGACTAGCCTCACCCAGCCGTCGACGGAGGTCGTTGCCCGCTTCAAGTTGGGCGAGGCGACACTGCCGGTAACGGCTCACATGTTCTACGAGCAGGGCACGTGGCGTTGGTCGATGTCGCAGGAGAACCTGGACGGTTGCGGTGTCACCTCGGCCACGTCATCCGACAGCGAGCCCGCATTGACCGTTGTGGAGTCCGGGTTTGGTCAGCGCGACGAGTACGTGTGGGTGACTGCCGTCGTCCGCGACGACGGTCAGGCGGCGGGCCGGTTCATCACTGCGAACTTCAACCTGCTGGACGCGTCCGGGGAGATCCTCGAGTCCGAGACCCAGGTTGAGCAGATGACATGGGACGGTCAGGAGCTCGTTCTCGGCACCCAGGTAGCACTCGACTCGGCCAAGACCAAGGTCGCATCCATCGAGGTTGACACTGTCATCAGCGATAACAGCGACAACACGTCGGACCGCGCCAGGTTCACCACAGGGAAGGTGAAGATCAGCAAGAGCCCCTACGGCGGGTATACCGCGT
>JAVHXR010000332.1:0-3025 GCA_031119515.1 Propionicimonas sp. | reverse complement strand
CGTCTGCTACGACGCCAAGGGCAACATCATCGGCGGCGACTCCGTCTTCCCTGACCTCGTGCCCGCCAACGGCAAGATCAAGGCCGAGACGATCTCGCTGATTACGTCCGGGAAGCCCGACTCGTGCGAGGCGTTTCCCGGAGGCTTCAGCGTCTAGCAGCAGCGGGAGCAGTCCGCGAATCCCTGGGCTGGCGGTGCCTGGAACGCGGGGCGGAAACGTGAGGAGGCCGGATCGTGGCTGGGATGATCCTTGTGCAAGGAGGCGTGATGACTGCATGGGTGGTGCGCGCAGGTGCGCGTGGCGAGGCGGAGCAACTGAACCTGCAGCAAGGTGTGGCGACTATCGGCTGGCGTGACATCGGCGACCTGTCGATTCGCTCTTCTCGGGAGCAGGTGCGGGCGCTGGTTGACCAGACCTACCCGTCGTTCTCAGCGCCGAAGGCGGCGAACATCACCGGTCAGCTGTGGGCGTTCCGCAACTCGATCCAGCCGGGTGACCTCGTCATCATGCCCTTGAAGACCCAGCCTGCCGATCTGACGTTCGGCCGCTGCACAGGCGCCTACAGCTACAACATGGCCGAACCAGACCCGGACCGCCGCCACCAGCTGCCGGTGGAGTGGGCGACCGAACTCGTCGCACGCACCGCCCTGAGGGACGACCTGCTGAACATGATCAACGGGGCGATGACCGTGTTCAGCCCCAGCCGCAACAACGCCGCGGCTCGTTTGGAGGCGGTGTCTTCGAAGGGTGCCGATCCGGGTGCGACCGCCGTGAGGGCAACGCCCGCCGCCAGCAAACCGACGCTCGAGCAGTCGGGCGATGATGTCTATGACGCTCCGTCGGTGCCCACCATGGAGGCAATTCGGGACCGAATCACCACCCACCTAGTCGAGAAATTCACCAAGCACAAACTGACCCGATTGGTCGCCGACATCCTCGAAGCACTCGGGTTCGTGTGTGAGGTCTCACCGGAGGGCCCCGACGGCGGCGTCGACATCTTCGCAGGCAAGGGTCCACTCGGGCTCGATGCGCCCATCCTGATCGTCGAGGTGAAATCGGAGACCACCAAGGTCGGCGTCGACGTCGTGCACAAACTCTTCAGCGCCCTCACCCAACATGGCGCCGACCAGGGGCTCCTGGTCGCCTACGGCGGTGTCAATGAGCAGGCCCGCAAGGGTTTCGCGCAGCAACGAGGCAAGCTCCGCATCTGGAACATGAGCGACCTACTCGAGCAACTGTTCCTCACCTACGGTCGGCTACCAGCCTCGACCCGGGCCGAGCTGCCGTTGAAGCAGACGTGGGTGCTAGACGTCGAGTAAGCCGAGCTTCCCGCACGGGGACAGGCCGGCTCGATAGCCGTTCGCTCACGTCGAGTTGCACACTTCACCAGAGAGGGGATCTGCCAATGAGGAAGGGTCGGGGCATCACCCTCATCGTCGTAGCCATCATTCTTTTGGCCGCGTTCGTGGTCGGTGAGTTCTATGTGATCAGCCAAACTGCGACCTGGGTGATCGTCGCCGGCGCCTTGGGTGCGATGGTCATCCCAATCCTGATGGAGCATTTGCTCCTCAGCGGAGTCGAGTCCATCCGGCGGCCGAACGCAGAGGCGCTCAAACTCGAAGCGGAGGCGAAGCGAAACGCCGCCGAAGCACTCGACGCAGAAAGCACCAGCAGACAGGCCAAGCAGAGCTTCGACGCCTACATCATGCTGCGAGCTCGCGAGGTTGCCCTCAACGACCGTGTTGCCGAGTTCAGCCGCCAGGTCATCCGGCTCGAACAGGAGCAGAAGGACATCGAGGATGAGGCGTGGCGCCTTGGCCAGGAGAAGGGCGTGATACCCGCCGAGGTCACCGAAGCCCTCGACCGGCTTCTCGAGAACAGTCGCACGCCCGAGTTCGTTCAGGTCGGCAGGATGTTGAGGCGGTCCGGCCTCGCCGTCGACCCCTGGGCGGCAGGGGCGCTCGAGCTGACCGAGAAGATGACCGACCGCCTCATCAACCGGCGGCGGCTGCGGATTGCGCGGGAAGCCAACATGCACGAACAGTCCGCGCCGCCGGAGACCAGCGCTAGTGGCGAGCACATCTCTGCGAGTGGCGAGGACGGAACAAGCGAGGACGGAACGCAAGCCTCGTAGTATTCGGACATCTGTGCGTTCATGTTCGAATGAGGATGGCGAACGCCAGTACGCGGTACCGCTCAACTCTGCGCCCCCAGCTGGCCAGAAGGTCGGCTCATCTCTGAGCAGCCAGCCTGGCGCCGCCGGCACCCCGCTGGCCGGAGTGGGAGTGTCCTTCGCCGCCGCTCTATTGTGCGCCTCCGCTGCGTCAGCGATCAGGGCCGGGGGACTTCACTGGTGAGGCGACACCAGCGTTGACGGCTGGATCGGGGAACCTGGGAGATGG
Source organism: Propionicimonas sp. (assembly GCA_031119515.1). Taxonomy (GTDB): domain Bacteria; phylum Actinomycetota; class Actinomycetes; order Propionibacteriales; family Propionibacteriaceae; genus Propionicimonas. The sequence goes on along the minus strand of JAVHXR010000332.1, from coordinate 622 downwards.
CGGCTTCGCTGGCGGAGTGCGGATGGAATGGGGCTGAGACGCGGCTAGGCCGAGATGGGTGGCGAGCGCCCTTCGGAGGTCCACGATCGGCCGGCCGGTCGCTTTCGACAGCTCGGCCAGAGAGCGACTCCATTCACTCGGATCGGCCGCCCCCACGACGCGGAGGGCGTCTTCACCATTCGATCGCCCGTGCGCGCTGCAAGGACCGCGTCCAGCATCTGTCTACCGAGCGGGGCCGATGCGCGGAGGGCGCCTTGGAGATCCTGCCACCGCCCTTCGGACACTAGGTCGGCAGGATCGGTCCCTGGTGGCAGGGACGCGCGGAGTGGACCATGGCCGAGATCGGTGAGGATCCAGAAGTCACGTTCGGCGGCTGCCTGGCCGGCCTTGTCGTTGTCGGTCGCGACGATGGGCAGGTCGGTGTAGCGGCGCAGTTCGCGGGCTTGCTCGCGGGTCAGTGCCGTGCCAAGAGCCGCGAGGCCGACGTACTCGCCGTGGGTTGCGATGGTGACTGCGATGGCATCCATGGGGCCTTCGACCAGGACCGGGCGGCCGCCGCGGAGCAGGGTCGGGGCGTGGCCGTAGAGCTGGGCACCCTTGTGGAACAACAGGCCCTGGGGGG
>JAVHXR010000331.1 GCA_031119515.1 Propionicimonas sp. | reverse complement strand
CCCCATGGGAGGAGCCATCATGGCTACGAAGGACGCTTTCGTTCTCACCATCCCGCTGGACCACCGCGAACTCACCGGCCTGGCCCGCAACGACAAGGTGAAAGTGGTCGCCCGCGCCGCGGACGGCCGGACCACCAGCACCACCGTCACCGTCGGCGGCAAGGAAGCCAGCCAGGCCGAGTTGTCGTTCGCCGCACCGCCCGGGCGACTCCGGGTCGCGCTCGGCCCCGCCGACGCCGACGACCACCAGATCCTGGATGCCGACACCCTCGGGATCAACGTGCCCGCCCGGATGTGGGAGGACCTCAGGAAGCTCACCGTCGCGCCGATCCGGATCGGCGCCTTCCACTGGGGCTGGTGGAAGCGGTGGTGTCGCACCATCACGATCAAGGGCCGTCTGGTGTGTCCGGACGGCCGTGGTGTGCCGGGGGCGAGGATCTGCGTCGACGACATCGACCGCTGGTTCATCTGGACCAGCCGCGAGGAGGTCGCCTGCACGACAACCGCTCCCGACGGCAGCTTCGCGATGACGTTCCGGTGGTGCTGCGGGCTCTACCCGTGGTGGTGGTGGTTCCGCGTGCGCGCCTGGCAGCTGGACGACTCGCTGGCCTCGCTGGTGGCGAGGACGCTGGACGCCAGCCCGGACGTCCGGCTCGCCCCGCCGACCACCCAGCCGTCGCTGAGCACCTTCCGACACGTCCTGTCCCGCACCGACCTGAGGCTGGCCGCCGCCGTCGGCCAGCCGTTGGCCGACCTCGATCCGGCCGTCCTCGACAAGGTCCGCGACACCCTCGTCCGCACGCTTCCCGCCTCGCCCGAACTCGAACGCCTGGCCATCTGGCCATGGGCACCGTGGACGCCGTGGCGGGACTGCCGCCCCGACCTGGTCTTCCGTGCCGTGCAGGACTGCGGCGACGGTCCGGTCACGGTCCTCTACGAGGGCGTCGGGCAGACCCGCTGGGACGTGCCGGACGAGTTCGAGGTCACCCTGACCGCCAATGCCGAGGCCTGCTGCCTGCCCAGGCCGCCCGAGGACGACTGCCTGATCCTGGACGCCGTGTGCGGCCACGGAATGCACCACGTCGCGGGCAACCAGGCTGCGCCGGCCGGCACCCCGGCGGCTGTCGAGGGGTACCTCGTCACAGCGGTGGACGGCGTCGACCAGGCGCTTGACATCCCGTTCGGCGGCAGCGTCCCGATCTACCAGAACCCGAGCGACCTGATCGGTGTCGACTACTACGCGTTCGAGCACTCCACCGACGGCGGGGCGACCTGGCTCCCGTTGCCTGCCGGGGCCACGCCGGCGTTCCCGCGCTACTGGCAACTGTTCCCCGGCCCGAGTGTCGGGAGCGAGTCCTTCACGCCGGTCACGGTGGGCGCCTACCAGGTCTACGAGACCCGGCGCCACTTCGAGGACACCCACTACGGCGACTGGTCGCCGGTCGGCGACCGGTACTGGATGTCGACCAACTACGAACTCCTGCTCCCGCTCGCCTCGACGGCGCTCGTGGACGGACGCCACCACCTGCGGGTCGTCCAGTTCACCAAGACCGGGCCGGAGGAGTTCACCGGCCCGGAGCCCGTGCTCGGCTGTGACAACGAGACCCAGGCGGGCTGCGTGCTGGTGATCGACAACCGGGTCATCACCGCCCTCGGCCACGACCCGAGCCACAACTGCGGCGGCGTCCACCTGTGCACCGTGGAGCCGGACACCGAGCTTCGTTCGGTCCGCGTCAACGGCGACCTGGTCGGCCCGTGCGACACCATCGACCGGGAACCGGGGAGCATGACCGAGATCGAGTTCGAGGTCACCGACCCGGACGGCCACCTCGGCTGGTTCACCCTGACCAGCCACTACGGCAACAACTCCGCTGTCGACCTGCTGGCCGGCGGCACGCTCACCTGCATCAGCGGCGGGCCGGACGCGAGCAGCTACGCCGCCGCGCTGGCCGGCGGGGCTACCCGCCCGACCTGGGAGGGCGGGGTCTTCCGGTTGCAGGTGCCGACCGAGGTCGCGTTCCCTGTGCCGTGCTGCTACCTGCTCCGTCTCGAGGCGGGAAAGCGGACGCTGGAGAACTGCGCCCAGTGGGTCCGCAACGCCAGCGAGATGACGCTCGGGATCGGGGTGTGACATGGGTTGCTGCGGAAGCAACCGTGCGGCCTTCCGCGTCGCGCCCGTCGGGCCCGCACCCGCGGGCCCGACGGGCGGGGCCGCCGAGGTCCGGTTGCGATGGCGACGCCGGGTGACCGCGATCGTGGACGGGCCCGTCACCCGGACCCGCTACCAGGTGTCGGTGGACTCGCCGCTGGTGAGCGTGGATGCGCGGGACGCGGTGGGACTGTTGCGAACCGGGTTCTTCCAGCGGGTCGGCTGATGTCGCGCGGTGGCCCCCCGACGGGGTTGCGCGCGGTCGGCTCGCTCGCCGTCGGCACCCTGGCGGTGTGGCGGGTGAGCCGCCTGGTCGTCCACGAGGACGGCCCTGCCGGCCTCGTCGTCCGGGTGCGGGCACTGGTCGACCGCACCCCGCTCGCCGGGGTGATGGACTGCTTCGCCTGCACCTCGGTCTGGGTCGCTCCAGTGGTGGCCGTCGCGCTGTTCGGCGGCCGACTCCCCGCCCGGGACGTCGTCGTGACGGCGGCCGCCCTCTCCGGAGCGGCGATGCTCGTCGAACGCGCGGTCGCAGGCGGCGGCGACGGCTACCTTCCCGAGCCGGAGACCGACTCGCCCCTGGTGAGCGTGGTCGAGCCCGGTCGGCGACCGGGTGCTGCCGCGCCCGACGACGACGATCCGGGCGACCCCGGTCCACGGCACCGGCGAACGGAGCAGACTCGGTCCTGAATCCACAGACCACCTACCGGCCTGAGGCCGGCGCCCGCCTGGGCGCCTGCCCGGCTGCCGCTCCCGTGCCGCGCCTCGCGAGGCCGGCGGTGCCAGACTGTCGCCATGACGTCGCCGTCCTTCCTGACCCCGCTCACCGGCCTGTTCGCCCAGCCGGCTGCCGAGAACCCGACCGTGGTGATGGTCGAGGCCGCCTACCGGGCGCTCGGGCTGGACGCGCGCTACCTGACCTGCGAGGTGCCGCCGGAGTCGCTGGGCGACGCCGTCCGCGGGGCGAGGGCGATGGGCTGGCTCGGCTTCAACTGCTCGCTGCCACACAAGGTCGCCGTGATCGACCACCTCGACGAGGTCGCCGAGTCGGCCCGCCTGATCGGCGCGGTGAACTGCGTGGTGAACCGCGAGGGTCGGCTGGTCGGCGAGAACACCGACGGGCTCGGCTTCCTCACGTCGCTCTCCGGCGTCGCCGAGCCGCGGGGCGCCCGGGTCGTGCTGCTGGGTGCGGGCGGCGCCGCCCGGGCAGTCGGGATCGAGCTCGCCCTCGCGGGCGCGTCCGAGCTCCGTGTCGTCAACCGCGGCGACCGGCGGGGGCGCGAACTCGCCGCCCACCTCGCTGCGGTCACCCCCGCCCGGGTGCGCTACGAACCGTGGACGGCGCCGGTGGTGGTCGGCGAGGTGGACGTGCTGGTGAACGCCACCTCGATCGGGCTGTTCCCCGGCACCGGGGTTCCCGAGGTCGACTTCACAACCCTCCAGCCCGGGACGGTCGTCGCCGACGTCGTCCCCAACCCGCCCCGGACCGGCTTCCTCGCGGCGGCCGCCGAGCGCGGCTGCCCGACCCTCGACGGACTCGGCATGCTGGTCAACCAGGGCGTCCTCGGGATCCGCCACTGGACCGGACTGGAG
>JAVHXR010000330.1 GCA_031119515.1 Propionicimonas sp. | reverse complement strand
GTAGAGCGGTCTACAAGATCGCCCGGATCACGGCTCGGTAACGATTGGATAACGCGCCGATCGGCCAGTCCCAACCCCCAGGGCCGTCACTCCGTCACCCCACCACCATCGAGAGCCAGCCCCCAACGCACTGGCTGTCGGCACTGGAGGCTGGCTGTCGACGCTCGAAACCAGGCAAGCCTGCACACGCGCCAGGGACTCACGACCAGCGGCGGTGCCGTCACCACATCGAGCGCCAGCCCCCAGGCACTGGCTGTCGACGCTGGAGGCTGGCTGTCGGCACTGGAGGCTGGCCGTCGGCACCGCCCGGGAGGGCACCCAGGTCGCGCACCAACCCGCGGATCGGGACGCCCGGATGGGACACCCGCCCCTACGGACGCCGCGAACCGGCGTGGCTCACTCGTGGCGGGGGCGGCCGGCCTTGGCGTACATGTCGTCGACAAGCTGGGCGAAGCGGCGCTCGACCTCGCGGCGGCGGACCTTCAGGGTGGGCGTCAGCAGGCCGTTTTCCTGGGTGAACCCGCCCACCATCATCCGGAGGTCGCGGATCTGCTCGTGATTGGCGAGCTTCTCGGTCAGCGCCGCCACCCGCCGCTTGATCTCTGTGACCACCTCCGGATGGTTGAGCAGCTCCTCGCGGTGCTCCCAGCTGAGCTGCAGCTGGCGCCCGATGTCCTCCAGGTGGGGCAGGGACGGCGACACCAGCAGCGTCAGGTAGGGGCGGTTGTCGCCCAGCAACAGGGTGTACTCCAGCAGCGGATCGGCCGCGAGCATCCCCTCGATCGGCGCCGGCGCGATGTTCTTTCCGGTGCTCGTGACGATCAGGTCCTTGATCCGGTCGGTGATCCGCAGGAAGCCGTCCGCGTCCACCTCTCCGACGTCGCCGGTGTGCAGCCAGCCGTCGACCAGGACGGCAGCGGTCTCCGCCGGCTGGCCCCAGTAGCCCATCATCAGGTTCGGCCCGCGGTAGCAGATCTCGCCCTCGTCGGTGAGCCTGACCTCGGCGTCGTCGATCACCTTGCCGACGGTGCCGAACCGGTAGGCGTCAGGGGACGGGAAGCTCACCAGCGGTGACGCCTCCGTCAGGCCGTAGCCCTGCAGCACCAGCAGTCCGCACGCGAGGAAGAACTCCTCGATCTCCTGCCGCAGCGGCGCACCGCCGCAGGCAAGCACGCTCTTGTCCCCGCCCATCGCCTCCCGGATGCTCGCGAGTGCAAGCCGGTCGGCGACCCGGTACTGCGCGGCGACCAGAGCGGACGGACGGCGTCCCGCGACCACCGCCCGGTGGTAGCGCGCGCCGACCGAGAGCGCCCAGGAGAGGATCCTCCGCTTGAGGCGGGAGTCGGCCACCTTGTCCCTGGCCGCCTGGAACACCTTCTCGTACAGCCGCGGGACGCTGACCAGCAGGGTCGGCCGGGCGAGGACGAGCTGCTCGGCCACCGTCCGTGGGTCGGGGACGTAGGTGTTGAGGCACCCGTTGGTGAGCACGACGAAGGTCCAGGCCCGCTCGAGGGCGTGGCTCAGGGGCAGGAACGACAGCGAGGAGTCGTCGGGAGCGATCCTGAGGTGGCGGTTCAGCAGCGAGATCTGGTGGGTGAACCCGGCATGGTGGAGCATGACGCCCTTGGGCAGCCCTGTGGTTCCGGAGGTGTAGACGATGGTCGCCAGGTCGGCTCCGCGGGCGGTCGCCAGGCGGTCGTCCACCGGGGCCTCGTCGGAGCCGGCAGAGAGTTCGTCGGCCAGGGTCGGGACGGCGTCGTCGTCCACCGCACGGAAGCTCACCACGACCTCGAGGCCCGGCAGCTGGTCGCGCAGCGGGGACACCCGCTCCCACTCCGAGGGGCCGTCCAGGAAGATCGCTCGCGCCCCGGAGTCACCCAGGATGTGGCGCACCTGGTCGGGGGTACTGGTCGGGTAGAGCGGCACCACCACGAGTCCGGCGGTGAGGCAGGCCAGGTCGACCAGCGACCACTCGGGGAGGTTGGCCGCGAACAGCGCGACCCGATCCCCGGGGACGAGGCCGCGCTCGATCAGGCGGGCGGCGAGGCGGCGGACGTCGGCGCCGAGTTCCCCGTAGGTCCGGACCGCCCAGGCGTCGCCGCGACGTACCCGGGTCGCGGGCCGGTGGGCGTGCACGGCGACCGCGGCTGCGAACCGGACAGCGATGTTGGTGGAGTCCATCTACCTGCTCCTGTGAAGGCTGCGTGGCGTTAACTTACTCCAGCGTAGGTTGTATCGAAAACCGCCGCCACTACGAGCTCGAGGCCACCCTGCGACGCACCCCTCCCGACGCGTCGGGGAACGGGTCCCGGCGGCACCGCCACGGCGCGGGTACGAGCCACATCTTGACAATCTACAACCATTCGGTTGTATATTGGAGAGGTGGCCGAGCAGGACGAGGAACGGGCGGACGCGTTCTTCCACGCCCTGGCCGATCGCACCCGGCGGGACATCCTGCGGCGGGTGCTGGCCGGCGAACACTCGGTCACGGAGTTGGCGGCGTCGTACGACATGAGCTTCGCCGCCGTCCAGAAGCACGTGGCCGTGCTCGAGCGGGCCGGGCTGCTGACCAAACGGCGCAGCGGCCGCGAACAGCTCGCCAGCGGCGACGTGGTGGCGATCAGGTCGGTCGCCTCGATGCTGGACCAGCTCGAGGACGTCTGGCGCGGCCGGATCGCCGGAATCGACGCACTCATCAAGGAAGGCTGAGCCATGCCCGTTACCGACGTCACCCGGAACCTCGACGCCCGCTCGCTGGTCGTGACCGCCGAGTTCGCGGCCCCGATCGAGCGGGTCTGGGAGGTCTACGCCGACCCGCGCCAGCTCGAGCGGATCTGGGGGCCGCCCACCCACCCCGCGACGGTGGTGGACCACTCGCTCACCCCGGGCGGGAAGGTGCACTACTACATGACCAGCCCCGAGGGTGAGAAGTTCTACGGGGGCTGGCGGGTGCTGACCGTGCAGCCGCCCCGCGAGTTCACCTTCGAGGACTTCTTCGCCGATGCCGGCTTCGCGCCCGCCGAGGGGCTTCCGGTAGCGCACTGCGTGTTCGCGTTCGAACCGGAGGGCGACCACACCAGGGCCACCTTCACCACCACCTACGCCACCGTCGAGGCACTCCAGCAGGTGCTCGACATGGGCATGGAGGAGGGCGCCACCCAGGCGATGAACCAGATCGACGCGCTGCTCGCCCGCGGCTGAGCCCGCCCGCGGGGTCGGACGGCGCCACCCGCGGGCCGTCCGATCCGCCCGCTCCACCTGTCGGGACCCGTGGGCCGCGATGGGAGATCCTGTCACCAGTGCCGAAACCCGCCGCGGACCCCCGCGCCGGCCCCGGCGACAGCGTGAGAGGACGGCCATGCCAGGCTTCACGAAGCGGTTCCTGCAGGGCGGTACCGAGCCCGATCCACGGTTCGTGCTCGCCAACGAGCGCACCTTCCTCGCCTGGGTGAGCGTGTCGCTCGGCCTGGTCTCGGTGGGGGTGGGCCTGGAGTCGCTCGCCCTCGCACTCGACCCGGCGCTGCGCAAGACGGCCTCCGTCGTGCTCGTGGTGGCCGGGATCGCGTCCGCGGCCTACAGCTGGCTCAGCTGGCTGGGCAACGAGCGGGCACTCCGGCGGGAGCAGCCGCTGCCGAAGTCGGAGTTCACCGTCGTCCTGGCGGTCGCAGTGCTGGTCGCCGCGATCCTGGTCCTGGTCGCCCTGGTCGCGGCGTGAGCGAGCCCCGGCGCGCTCCCGGGCTCCAGCCGGAGCGCACGGCGATG
>JAVHXR010000329.1 GCA_031119515.1 Propionicimonas sp. | reverse complement strand
GCGAGGCGCATCGGGGGTGAACCTATCAGCCGCCCGTCAGGGCCGATCCGGGCCCGTCCTCCCGGGGTGTCCGTCGGCCGGTTCCGGCACCGGCGCCGTCAGCTCCCGGGCGCGCAGGCGCAGGCTCACGCCGACCGCCTCACGGACCTCGGCCGAGATGCGCCCGAGGAACTCGCGCCGGTAGCTGTCGTCGATCGTCGACGAGATCGCGACCTGCAGGCCCGCGAAGGCACCGATGAAGCCGGCCACTCGCAGCAGCTCCAGACTCAGGTGCTCCGCGACCGGGGTCACCACCGGCACGCCGTCCAGCCAGTCCGGGAGCCGATCGACGAGGAGGTGCGGATCGTGGCCGACCCAGGCCACCACCGTCGGCGGCGGCACGGTGAGCACGCCGAAGACCAGGTAGAACGCGAAGACGGCCAGCGCCACGACCAGGACCTGGAGCCCCTGGCTCAGGAACAGCACCATGACGATGTTGACCCGGGCCCGGGGACCCAGTTCGACGTCGGGCGGGCCGGCGGGTGGCGGCACGTCACCCACCTCGCAGCCGGCCTCGGCGCAGACCTCGTCGACCTGGGCCCAGTCGTCGAAGGCGGCGATCTCGCCGGAGCGACCGGTGGTGTTCGACAGCACGAAGGCCGACCCGACCGCCAGGAACAGCAGCAGCGTGAGCAGGTAGCGCCAGCCGGTGAAGTCGTACGCCACCTGCCACATCTCGGCGTTGAGGAAGATGAAGGTCACCAGCAGCAGCAACGTCGGCAGGGTGCGCGAAGCCAGCTGCGCGACCAGGCGCAACGTCCTGACCGACTCGTTGACCGCCCAGGCGCCCATGGGCAGCAGCGCGTAGTCGACCACCACCACCGTCACCGCGAGCACGACGACGCCCTGCACCAGCACCAGCCCGGCGCGCTCCCAGTTCAGGTCGTCGAACAGCAGCGGCAGCGACGCGGGCACCACCAGGAACAGGACCAGCTCCGGGATCCGGACGCGGTCGGGCAGCGAGAGCACCCGGCGGCCCCGGACGACGTTGAGCAGCGCCGCAGCGCCGAGCAGGACGACTGCGGCGCCGACGAAGACGGCGAACTGGCCCCAGCCCCGACGCCGCTCGGTGAACGAGCTGAGCACCTCGGCCAGGAACACCAACGCCAGGAACGGCGTCGCCCGGGTCAGGGCGTCCTCGGCGGTGGACCAGCCCGGAATGAGGTGCGGCAGCCCACGCCGCCGGAGCCAGCGTTCGGTCGTGGCGCGGTCGTCGATGCTCCAGCTCACGGACGCTCCCTCCTCATCCGGACAGTGTGCCCGCGTCGGCCCCGGTCCCGTTCTGTTCGTCGGAACCAGCGCGACCCAGCTGGTTCGGCCGAACAGATCGGGGCCGACCGGATCGGGTGCGAGCGGCAGGCTGCCTGCAGCGCGGTTCCGCAGGGGCCCGGACGCGGCACGTCCCGCAGCGTGACGCCCGGGGCGTCACGCTGCGGGACGTGTCCGCAGTGCAGTTCCATGGAGGTCGGCCTCAGGAGGGAGAGGCCTGGCGGACCGGCTCCGGAGGAGCATGGTCCGCTGGGCAGCTCAGAGGCTCTTGACGACGTCGACCATCAGCAGGCCGGCCTCGGTCGGGTTGGCCCCGACCTTGACGCCCGCAGCGGACATGGCGTCCATCTTCGCGGCCGCCGTGCCCTTGCCGCCCGAGACGATGGCGCCGGCGTGGCCCATCTTCTTGCCGGGAGGCGCGGTCTGACCGGCGATGTAGCCGACGACGGGCTTGGTCATCTTGGTGGCGATGAACTCCGCCGCCTCTTCCTCGGCCGAGCCGCCGATCTCGCCGATCATCATGACGGCCTTGGTCTCGTCGTCGGCCTCGAAGCGCTCCAGGCAGTCGATGAAGCTGGTGCCCGGCACGGGGTCGCCACCGATGCCGACGCAGGTGGTCACGCCGATGTCCTGGGACTGCAGCTCGTAGAGCGCCTGGTACGTCAGCGTGCCGGAGCGGCTGACGATGCCGACGTTGTTGGCGCCCGGCTCGGGCTCCTTGGCGATGTGCCCGGCGGTGATGCCGATGTTGCACTTGCCGGGGCTGATGATGCCGGGGCAGTTCGGTCCGAGCAGCTGCACGGACGGGAAGTCGCGCTGCAGCTTGTTGAAGAACCAGGCCTCGTCCTGCGCGGGCACACCCTCGGTGATGCACACGATGAACTCGATGCCGCCCTCGGCGGCCTCCATGACCGCGGCGCGCACGCCGGCGGCCGGGATGAAGATGCAGCTGGCGTTGGCGCCGGTCTCGGCGACCGCGTCGGCCACGGAGGCGAAGATCGGGATGCCCTCGACGTCCTCTCCGGCCTTCTTGGGGTTGGTGCCCGCCACGACCTGGGTGCCGTAGGCACGGTTCAGCAGGCCGTAGTAGCGGCCCTGGCTGCCGGTCAGTCCCTGGTAGACGACCTTGGTGTTCTCGTCGACGAAGATGCTCATGTCGGTTTCGGCCTTCTCGCTTCGTGCGTGGGTGTGATCACGAACCGGCGAGCTGCACCGCGGTGCGAGCTGCGTCGAGCATCGTGGGCTGCATCTGCAGCTGGTCGGACAGGTGGGGCGTGAGGATCTCGCGACCCTCCTCGGCGTTGGTGCCGTCGAGGCGGATGACGATGGGCGAGTTGATCGAGACACGGCTGAGCGCCTCGACGATGCCGTTCGCCACCTCTTCGCCGCGGGTGATGCCGCCGAAGATGTTGATGAAGATGGCCTTGACCTTGGGGTCGTTGTTGATGACCTCGAGGGCGCCGGCCATGACGTCCGCGTTGGCGCCGCCGCCGATGTCGAGGAAGTTGGCCGGGGTGCCACCGGCCTGGTTGACCACGTCGAGGGTGCTCATGGCGAGCCCGGCGCCGTTGGCGATGATGCCGACGGTGCCGTCGAGGCCGACGTACTGCAGGCCCTTGTCGTGGGCGGCCTGCTCACGCTCGTCGCGCTGCTGGGTCGCCTCGTAGGCGGCCCAGTCGTGGCGGTACGAGGCGTTCTCGTCGAGGGTCACCTTCGCGTCGAGCGCGTGGACCTCGCCGGTGGGCTTGAGGATGAGCGGGTTGATCTCGGTCAGGTCCGCGTCGCCCTCGGTGTAGGCCCGGTAGAGCTTCAGGAGGATGTCGACGGCGCCGTCCTCGGCCGCGGGGTTGAGCTTGGCGGCCTTGACCCACTCGCGTGCGGTGGCCTCGTCGAGGCCGTCCACCGGGTCGATCCAGATCTTGGCGATCGCGTCGGGGTTGGACTCGGCCACGGCCTCGATCTCGACGCCGCCCTCGGCGCTGAGCATGCCGAGGTGCTTCTTGGCGGAGCGGTCGAGGGTGAACGAGGCGTAGTACTCCTCGGCGATGTCCGAGGCGACCTCGATCCACACCACATGGACGATGTGGCCCTTGATGTCCATCCCGAGGATGTTGGTGGCGTGCTCGCGCACCTCGGCCTCGTCGTTCGCGAGCTTGATGCCGCCCGCCTTGCCACGGCCACCCACCTGGACCTGCGCCTTGATCACGACCGGGTACTGCCCGATGCGCTCGGCGGCCGCGACGGCGTCGTCGACGGTCGTCACCGCCTCGCCCTTCGACACCGGAATGTCGAAGGAAGCGAAGAACTGCTTTCCCTGGTATTCGAAGAGGTCCACCCTCGTGTGCCTTCCTGCTCGGCCATCGGCCCGTCGGAGTGCGCCGGTGCGCCGTCCGAAGCTGCGAGATCTGTGGTCACGCACCCGGCGGGGGATACTAAACGGGTGATGCGCACCTTCCCACTCCGCACCG
>JAVHXR010000328.1 GCA_031119515.1 Propionicimonas sp. | reverse complement strand
GCCGGTACGCGCGCAAGGTGTCGGGCCCGGTCCTGGACCGGATCGACATCCACCAGCACCTTCGGCCGCTGCGGCGCTCGTTCCTGAAGGCGGCGCTGGAGGCAGCCGAGCCCAGCAGCGTGGTCGCCGAACGGGTGCTCGCGGCCCGGCTCCGGCAGGCCCGCCGGCTCGCGGCGAGCGGCTGGCGTACCAACGGCGAGGTGCCGGGGCCGGCGCTGCGGCGGCAGCTCCCGCTGCCCGACGGCATCGAGCAGGTCGACCAGGCGGTGAGCCGCGGGCTGCTGTCCGCCCGCGGCGTGGACAAGGTGTTGCGGCTGGCCTGGACGGTCGCCGACCTGTCCGGGGCGGGACGGCCGTCCGCTGAACACCTGCGCACGGCGCTGGCGATGCGACGCGGTGAGGAGCGTCCGGAGGGTGGGCATCGTGAGCGAGCGTGAGGCCCGGCTGGCGCTGGGGTGCGTGGTGGAGCCGGGCACGCCGCAGGTCGCCGAGGCCGTCGCGGAGTTCGGCGCCGAGGCGGTGTGGGAGAGCCTGCTGGCGCGGGGGTCGCAAACGGTCCTGGCCCGGCGGGCGCGGGAGTTCCGCGCCGGCCCCGTCGCCGAGGCCGCCGCGGCCGCAGGAGCCCGATTCGTCGTCCCCGGAGATGCCGAGTGGCCGGCCGGTCTCGGTGCACTGGACGGGTGCGAGCCGGTCAACGAGATGAGCGGTGCGCCGCTGGGGTTGTGGGTTCGCGGCGGCGGCGACCTGGCGGGCCTGGCAGCCCGATCGGTGGCCATCGTGGGTTCCCGGGCGTGCACCTCCTACGGCGAGACCGTCGCCACCGAGCTGGCCGCCGAACTGGGGGAGGCCGGCTGGTCGGTGGTCTCCGGCGGCGCGTTCGGGATCGACGCCGCCGCCCATCGCGGCTGTCTGGCGAGCCGGACGCCGACCGTGGTCGTGCTGGCGGGCGGGGTCGACACCGCCTACCCGCCGGCTCACGCGCCGCTGTTCGAGCGGATCGCCGAGCAGGGTGTCGTCGTCTCCGAACTCGCCCCGGGCCAGCACCCCACCCGGCTGCGCTTCCTCGGCCGCAACCGGCTGATCGCTGCGCTCTCCCAGGGCACGCTCCTGGTCGAAGCCGCGGTGCGGTCGGGTGCCCGGAACACGGTGACCTGGGCGAGCAGCCTCGGCCGGGTGGTGATGGCCGTGCCGGGGCCGGTCACCAGCGCGCTCTCCTTCACTCCCCACCGGCTGATCCGCGAGTCCGAGGCGGTCCTGGTGGCTCGTGCCGGCGAGGTGCTCGAACTGCTCGGCCCGCTCGGTACCAGGTCGGTCCGCCCGCCGGTGGTACGGCGGCCGACCGACGACCTGGGGCCGGACGAGCTACGGGTGTTCGAGGCTGTCCCGGCGCGCGGGAGCCTGTCGGCGGGCGAGCTCTCGCTGCGCTCCGGCGTGGCGCTGGCCGGCTGCCTGGGAATCCTCGACCGGCTGGCCGACCTCGGCTTCGTGGTGCAGGACGCCCGCTGGGAGTGGCGGCTGCCGCCGCGGCCGCGCCCCCCGGCCGGCTGAGAGATCGGTGATCCGGCCACGCGCCGGTCGGGGGACGGCTAGCGTGGCGACCCAGGGAGGTGGGGCCGGGCGGTGCGCAACAACAGCGTCACCGGCGGCGTGACATGAGCATGACTGTGACGCGTTCCCGTTCGGGATGGCTGCCCGCGCTGGCCGCCGGTCTCGCCCTCCTCCTGCTCGGGGGCTGCTCCGCCGGAAGCGCCCCGGCCTCCGGGGGTGCCGGCGCACCCGCCCAGCCGAGCGAGGTGGCGATGCCGGACGGCGGCGCACCGGAGGCGCCGACGATCCCCGGCAACCGCCAGATCGCCCGCTCGGCAACCCTGGAACTGGTGGTGCCCGACGTCGATCGTGCCGCCGGGGAGCTGCGCAGGATCGCCGGGCTGGTCGGTGGCCTGGTCACTTCCGAGTCGCTGCAGCTTCCGACCGATGCCGAGCAGTACTACGAGCCCTCGGTCGTGGTGGTGACGGTTCCCTCGGGCCGGCTGGACGAGAGCCTGACCCTGATGGCGGGCCTGGGGACGGTGTCGCGGCGCACGGTGGAGTCGGTCGACGTGACCGAGACGCTCGTCGACGTCGACTCCAGGGTGAAGACCCTGCGCGAGTCGATAGCCCGGCTGCAGGCATTGATGGAGCGGGCGGGCTCGGTGAGCGACATCGCCGCGGTCGAGTCCGAGCTGACCTCGCGCCAGGCCGAGCTGGAATCGATGCTCGCCCAGCAGAAGGCCCTCCGCCAGCAGGTCGCGAGTTCACCGGTCACCGTGACCCTCGAGACCGCGGCGACCGTCGCCACCGACCCGCCGGCGGGATTCCTGGCCGGGCTCGCGTCGGGTTGGGGTGCCCTGGCCAACGCCGCCGGGATCGGTCTCACGATCCTCGGCGCCCTGGTGCCGTGGCTGGCGCTGGCGGCGCTGGTCGGCCTCCCGCTGGCCTGGTGGCGCCACCGTCGGCGCGTGCGGGCACCGGGCGACCTCCCTGCCCCTGGGACCCGGCCGGCGGACGCCCGGCAGCCGGTGGCCCCGGAGTAGGCGCCTCGACCGGAACGGTACGGAATTGTCCCCGCAAGGGTGACAGACTGCCCGTCCCTGACCACCTAGGATGGCTCCCCGGGAGGGGGATAGCGACCGTCCATCCGATGCGGGTGGGGCGATTGAACGTCGGGGGGCGTCGATCCGTCGGTTGCCGCAGAAGCGGACGTGGCCTGAGGGCCACGTCCGCTTGTGCTTGTCAGCGTCGAGCGGGCACCCACGCGGTGCCGTCCTGGTCGACCAGCACGCCGTCCGCGTTGCCGTAGACGATCCGGACCAGGTCGGCACCGGCCGCGGCGAGCTCCCCGTCGGAGGCCTGCACGACGTCCCCCTTGCCGGCACCGGTCCACAGGTAGGCCCACCGGTCGTACCCGGTCACCGCCTGCCACGCTCCGGCCCGTCCCCACAACCGGTCGCCGGTGTCGAGGTCGTAGCCGGTGGCGCCCTCGGCGGTGAGGCAGGTGAGGACGACATCGGTCGCCGCGCATGACGAGTCCTCGCCGGTGAGCGGGGCCCGGGACAGCTCGGCCCCGGTGGCGCGGTCGAGCCACGCGGCGTCCTCCGCTCCGTCCACGACCACCAGCGAGTCCCTGGCCTCGCCGAGCACCCCCCCGAGCGCGAACCCCGGCTCCCACAGCCGGGCGCCGTCGGCCCGCGACCGGGCGCCGGTCCTGGTGACGACCCGTTCCGCGTCGGCGGCCAGTCCCTGCTCGTCGACCCGCCAGGCGATAGCCCCGTCGGGCAGCGAGACGACGGCGGTCTGGACGCCCCACTCCGGGTTCTCGGCGACAACGAGGTCGTCGGCGTCTGCGCTCAGGATCCGGGGTGGCAGGTCGACCCGCCACAGGCCTCGGGGGTCGGCCAGGAGACGGTCGTCGACCGTATTGCCGGTGTCCGGGTCGAGGGTGAGCAACTGCAGGCGGTGCACGCCGTCCTCGGTCACCGTGCGGAGGCCAAGCACCGCGCCCTGTGGGGAGGTGGCGACGGTCGGCGGGTTGTCCCAGGCGTCACCGGTGTCCCGGAAACCCGCCTGCCAGACGACCTCGCCGGTGGCGAGGTCGCGGGCCTCGACCAGGCCGTCGTCGGTGCCGACGAACACCCGGGAGCCGGCGATCGTCCAGTGTCCTTCGCCGCCGAGCCGGACGGGCACCCCGCCGGTCAGGTCGCCGGCCAGCGGTGGCCGGGACGGCTCGGGAGTGGGCGTGGAGG
>JAVHXR010000327.1 GCA_031119515.1 Propionicimonas sp. | reverse complement strand
GGGTACAGCGCGTAGTTCTGGAACACCATCGCGATGTCGCGGTCCTTCGGCGGCAGGTCGGTGACGTCCCGCTCGCCGATCAGGATGCGGCCCTGGTTGACCTCTTCGAGGCCGGCCAGCATGCGCAGGGAGGTGGACTTGCCACAACCGGAGGGCCCGACCAGCACCATGAACTCGCCGTCCCCGATCTCGAGGTTCAGCTTGTCGACGGCAGGGTGGTCGGAGCCCGGGTAGACCCGGGTGGCGTCCTGGAAACTAACTGTGGCCATGCCACACACATCCTTTCCATGGGCAGGTACGTGCCCAACGATCCGTAGTGGAAATCCGGGTCGCAACCGCGCGACCTCTGGGTCATTCTGGCACACCGTCCGGGGGGCGTCCGCGAATCCTGCCATTCCACCCGATCGTGACGAACCTGTGACCACTGCCCGCTGGCAAGCCGGTTTCGCCCGCTCCGGTAGGCTCGCGCGGGTGACAGGGACGCAGCCCGAGCCGCCGCAGGAGTCCGATCCTTTGGCCCAGCCGCCGGAGTGGTGGGAGGACCCCTCCCTGCCCTGGAAGCACAAGCCGAACCGGTCGGACCTCGCCTGCATGGCGTGGCTCAGCGCCGCCGGCCTCTACGGGGTGGTGATGCTGTTCGCGCGCCCCGCGTTGCTGGCTTCGGCGCCGCATGTGCTCGCTTCCCTCGGCTCGTGGAGCGGCTCGATCCTGATCGGCGCCAAGGCGGCGCTCGGGGACCCGTGGTGGCCGCTGGTGTGGATTCTCGGCACCATCGGCCTGGTCAAGTTCGACTGGGTGTACTGGTGGGCCGGCAAGTTGTGGGGGCGTGACCTGATCGATGTCTGGTCGGGTCGTTCGGAGCGCGCGAGGCGGGCCAACCAGCGGGCCGAGCGGCTGACCCGCAAGTACGAGACCTGGGCGATCGTGATCGCGATGCTGCCGATCCCGTTGCCGCGTGCGGTGGTGCTGGCCGTGCTCGGGGAGGCGGGGACGAGCCTCCGCAAGCTGATGGTGGTGTCGCTCTCGTCCAGCTTCGTCATGATGGGGGTGTACCTGGCGATCGGTTACTGGATCGGGGAACCGGCTGTCGCCCTGGTCGACACCTACGGACGCTACCTGTGGTACGCCAGCCTGGCCCTGCTCGTCGGGGTGCTCGCCAACGCGTGGTGGAAGGGGCGGTCGGCCAACGCCTGACCCGGGCGTCCGGCCCCGGAGACAGCGTCGCGCAGCGGCCCCTGTCGACCGGGGCTTCGCGTCTCCCCCCAGACGCAAAGACCCGGCCTCCGCCAGGGCGGCTGCGCGTGTCGAGGTGGCCCCCCCGGGCGGCCCTGCGGGCCGGCACCTTCGACAGATAGCTGCCGGCTTTTGCGAGCGGCGCTCTCGTGGATTACGCTAGCGCCCTTTCGCCACCGTCCGCAAGAGCACTGCTCACAGTTGTGTGCGGATTGCGACAAGTGTGGCAGGATTGCCGCATGGTCACCCCTCGTGAGCGCGCCCGGGAGCGCACGATGGCCGAGATCCGCGCCCTGGCCTGGAAGCAGGTCGAGGAGCTGGGTGCGCCGGCGCTGTCGCTGCGGGCGATCGCCAGGGACCTGGGTGTGGTCTCGTCGGCGATCTACCGGTACGTCGCCAGCCGGGACGACCTGCTCACCGCCTTGTTGGTGGAGGGGTTCAGCGATCTCGCGGAGGCTGCCGACGCGGCCGAGGCCGCCGTCCCGGCCGATGCCTACCGGGAGCGCTGGCTGGCGATCTGCCGGGCGATGCGTGCCTGGGCACTGGAGCGTCCCGCCGCCTGGGGGCTGCTCTACGGCGGCCCTGTGCCTGGCTACTTCGCCCCCCAGCAGGAGACCAGCCCGCCGGGCACCCGGGTGCTGCTGCGGCTGGCGGCGGCGATCCTCGAGGCCAAGGCCGCGGGACGGCTGGAGCCGAAGGTGGGCCCGGCTGCCGGCATCAGCCAGGTCAGCCCGCAGCAACGGCTGGCGCTGGAGGCCATCTCCGCCGACCGGGGCGTGCCGGTCGACGCCGAACTGGTCGCCCTGGGCATCCTCGGCTGGACGGCGGTGCTCGGCGTGATCAGTTCCGAGGTGTTCGAGCAGCTGGGCCCGGACGGTGCGCCCGCCGTGGCGCTGCTGGCCGACATCCAGTTCGAGAGCATCGCCGACGCGGTCGGATTCTGAGTCTCCCCGCCGGGGTGGCGAGCCTCCGACCGGATTCGAACCGGTGACCGTCCGCTTACAAGGCGGGTGCTCTGCCAGCTGAGCTACGGAGGCGACGGACGACGTCCGAGTGCCATTGTGGAGCAGGGGAGTCAGGCAAGGGAAACCGGCGAGACGGTGATGTCGGCGAGCTCCCACGGCCGGTGCGCCCGCCAGTGCTCCGCCTCCTGTGCCTCCCACTCCTCCCAGTGGCTGGCGAACAGCTCGCCGTCGCGGGCGATCGCGCGCCGGCGCCGTTCGGCCTCCTCCAGCTCGCACCACACCCCGAGGTCCGCGCGCGCCCGAGTGCGTGGCGTGAGGGCACCGCAGCCCTCCACCAGCAGTGGGAGCGAGGGGTCGAGGGCCACCCATTCCGCCGGGCGGGAGGCCGCCCAGTCCCAGCGGCGGTAGCCGGGGTCGTCCGGACGGAGCACGCTGCCGGCGACAGTTGCCGACCCGGCCGCCAGGCCGCCCCAGCCGGGGTAGAGCGCGTCCATCCCGACCAGCTGGACGCGGCCCGGCCAGGCCTCGGCCAGCGAGGCTGCCAGGGTCGTCTTGCCGGCGCCCGCGCCGCCGTCGATCAGGACGACCGGCCGGGCGGATCCGGTGGCGGCGACCGCCCTGAGGATGGCCGCCTCGACGGTCACCGGGTCCCGGAGGCCGAGAGGAAGCCCAGGCCGTCCCCGCTCGCGGTCACATCGGTCTCGCCGGCGGACAGGAACACGGCCTCGCCCCGGCCGAGCCGGCGCGAGCCCTCCGAGCTCCCGACGGCGAGTTCGCCCTCGATCACGAAGAAGATCCGCGCGGACCCGGTCCCGGGCAGCGCGACGGCTTCCGGCTGCCCGGTGACCCGCCAGACGTCGAACTCGGGGCAACCCGTCAGGTATCGCGCGAGGCCCGGGCCCTCAGTGACCGGCTGCAGCACCTCGGGAGCGCGCGGCTCGAAGTCCACGACTGCCACCAGTTCGCGGACGTCGACGTGCTTGGGGGTGAGGCCGCCGCGGATCACGTTGTCGGAGTTGGCCATCACCTCGATGCCGGTGCCCCGCAGGTGGGCGTGCATCTGGCCGGCCGGGACGAAGACCGCCTCGCCCGGGCGCAGCGTCACCCGGTTCATCAGCAGCGCGGCGAGGATGCCGCGATCGCCCGGGAACACGGCGTCCAGCTCGACAGCGGTGCGGGCGAAGTCGCCGACCGGGCCCGGCTCGCCGCTGTGGCGGACGGCGGCCGCGCTCACCACGTCGATGACGTGGGCGCGGTCGCCCTCCAGGCTCAGTACCTCCAGGAACACCTGCGCGAGCGCGGCGGCCCCCTTGCGCTCGGTCAGCGGCGTCATCAGCGAGCCGAGTTCTCCGGCGACGCCGAGGGCCGAGAGCAGGGTGGCGGTCTCGACCGGGTCGCGGAAGCCGCTCAGGGTCTCGAAGGCGTCGAGCGCGATCAGGATCTCGGGCTTCGGCCAGGTGTCGGAGTAGACACGTTGGGGGGCGTCGAGCGGGATGCCGGCAGCGGTCTCGCGGGCGAAGCCCTCCTCGGCCTGAAGGCGGGAGGGGTGTGCCTGGATCGACAGCGCGTGCCGGGCGGAGAGGATCTT
>JAVHXR010000326.1 GCA_031119515.1 Propionicimonas sp. | reverse complement strand
GGGGACACACCAACACACCCCGCCCCGACACAAGGGACCGTCCCCACGAACCGGGTGCGGAACCGTCCCCACGAACCGGATACGGAACCGTCCCCACGAACCGGGCACGGAACCGTCCCCACGAACCGGGCACGGAACCGTCCCCACGAACCACAAGCCCCGTCCCCTACCAACCGACTACCCAACCGTCACCTTGTACCTCACCGACTTCCCACCCGCCCTCACCACCACATAATCCGTCCCACGCGACACCGCCACCAACCGACCCACCTTGTCCACCACCACCACATCACGCCTCGACGTCGCATACGACACCCGCACACCCGTCACCCTCGGCGACGAATACACCCCCGTCACATACGCCACCTCACCAAGCCTCAACGACCTCGGCACCACCGCACGCACCCCGCCGCTGCCCGGCTCGCCCGCTCCGGGGGAGGGTTGCGTGCGCCCGATGCGGGCCATTCCCTCCAGAAACCGTCTCCCACGGGCCACTTCCGACATATCCTCCGGCCGGCGGGCGTGGGAGGCAGAGTCTGGCGGCACCGGAGTGGGTCGACCTCGGGCCGTTGCTGCGACGGGGGACGCTCCCGTGTCCTGGGTGGTCTCGGCTCGGTGCCCGACCGCGTTGTCGGCGTCCTGCCACTACCAATCTATAGCCCAACCGGGGCCTTGCCGCAAGGCCCTCCCCAGGGTGCACACTCGGTGGTCGTCGCCCGGCTGAAATCCCTGTGACAAGCGGTGACAGGAACCCGGGGGCGACAGGAGAGGACTCGATGACAGATCCGACGACCGTGTTCGCGCTCCCCGAACGGCTCGCGGCGAAGGCGTCGCCGCGGCTGGTGGGGAGGGACGCCGACCACCTGGCCCTGGTGGCGGACACCGTCGGGCAGCAGGTGGCCACCCTGGCCGCCGAGCTCGACACCCTGCGCCGGGCGCCGGGCGGCCGCGGCCGGGGCGCGCTGGATCGCGACCTGGAGATCCACCGGCTGAGCGGCCGCCTCGGCGTGCTGCGGCGGTTCGGCCGCGACCTGTGCCTGGGCAGGACCGTCCCGGCCGACGGGTCCGCTCCGACCTACATCGGACGGATCGGCGTCACCGACCCCGCCGGCGAGCCGCTGCTGGTCGACTGGCGCGCCCCGGCGGCGGAGCCGTACTTCGCCGCGACCGCCGCCCGTCCGATGGGCCTGGCCAGCCGGCGGCGCTACCGCTGGCGGGCGGGACGGATCGTCGACTACTGGGACGACGCGTTCGTGGCGACCGGCGAGGACGAGGTGGCGCTCGACGACGACTCGGCGTTCATCGCGAGCCTCGGTGCGAGCCGCTCACCCCGGATGCGGGACGTGCTCGCCACGATCCAGGCAGACCAGGACGCCGCGATCCGGGCGGACTCCGCCGGGGCGCTCGTGGTGGACGGCGGACCTGGCACCGGCAAGACGGTGGTGGCACTCCACCGGGCGGCCTACCTGCTCTACGCCGACCCGCGCCTGGAGGGTCACCGCGGCGGGGTGCTGTTCATCGGCCCGCACGAGTCGTACCTCGGCTATGTCGCCGACGTCCTGCCCGGGCTCGGCGAGGACGGCGTGCAGACCTGCACCCTGCGAGATCTCGTCCCCGAGGGCGCCGGCGCCGCGGCCGAGCCCGACCCGCGCGTCGCCGCCCTCAAGACGGCCGCCGCGATGGCGGCAGTGGTGGAGCCGGCCGTCGGGCTGTACGAGGAGGCGCCGCGCGCGTCCGTCGTCGTCGAGACGGCCTGGAGCGACGTCGTGCTCACCCCCGCGGACTGGCTGGAGGCCTTCGACGCGGTCGATCCGGGCACCCCGCACAACGAGGCCAGGGACGAGATCTGGGAGGCGCTGCTGGAGATCGCGGTCGACAACGGCTCCGGTGAGGGCGTCCCCCGCGACCAGCTGCGCCGGGCGCTGGCCGGCCACGAGGAGCTGCGCGACACCTTCCGGCGGACCTGGCCGATCCTCGACGCCACCGACCTGGTGGGCGATCTCTGGGCGGTGCCGGCCTACCTGCGGCGCTGCGCGCCCTGGCTGGACGCCGCGGACGTCCAGTTGCTGCGCCGGCCTGAAGGGTCGCCGTGGACGCAGGCAGACCTGCCGCTGCTGGACGCGATGCGCGCCAGGCTCGGCGACTCCGGCGCCGCGGGACGCCGCCGACAGGAGGTCGCGGAGCTGGCCGCAGACCGGGAGTACATGGACCTGGTGGTGCAGGACCTGCTCGACGCCGACGACGACCCGGAGAGCCCGCTGCCACTGCTGCGGCGGGAGAGCCTTCGCGAGGACCTGCTCCACACCGAGGCCCTCCCGAGCTGGCACAGCGACCGGCTTGCGGGGCCGTTCGCGCACGTCGTGGTCGACGAGGCGCAGGAGTTGACCGACGCCGACTGGCAGATGGTGCTGCGGCGTTGCCCCTCGCGGAGCGTGACCGTGGTCGGGGACAGGGCGCAGGCCCGGCACGGGTTCGCGGAGTCCTGGCGGCAGCGGCTGCGCCGGGTCGGGTTCGAGCTCGTCCGGGAGACCACCCTCACCGTCAACTACCGCACTCCGCAGGAGGTGATGGCCGTTGCCGAGCCGGAGATCAGGTCGGTGCTGCCCGATGCGAACGTCCCCAGGTCGATCCGGGAGGGTGGCGCACCGGTTCGGTATGCCGCGGTGGCGGAACTGGACGCGATCCTCACCGCCTGGTTGGCCGCTCACGACGAGGGCACGGCCTGCGTGATCGGCCACCCGGGTTTCGCCGGGAGGGAGCGGGTGCGCTCACTCGATCCCGTGGCGGTGAAGGGGATGGAGTTCGACCTGGTCGTGGTCGTCGATCCCGATGCCTTCGGGGACGGGATCAACGGCGCCGTCGACCGGTACGTCGCGATGACCCGGGCGACCCAACAACTGGTCGTCCTCGGCCGCTGAGCATCCCGATGGGTGGCTGCGGGGAGACGAACCGGAGGCCGGTTGCGTCTGCGGCCCGCGAGCCCGCAGGGGTAGTCTGCCGGGGTGACGCGGAGCCACCCGGAGGGCGACGATGATGGACGGCGAGGCTGCTGAGCTGCGGGTGAAGCGGATCTACGATCCGCCGGACGCCGCGGACGGGTACCGGGTCCTGGTCGACCGGCTGTGGCCGCGGGGGATGACCTCCGAGCGCGCGGCCGCCGACCGGTGGCTGGCTGCGGTCGCGCCGAGCCACGACCTGCGCCGTCGGTGGCACCACGATCCCGACCGGCTGGAGGAGTTCGCCGCCGCCTACCGGGCCGAACTGGACGCGAACCCCGCCGTCCAGGAGCTCCAGGGGCTGCGGCGGGAGCACGCGGTGGTCACCCTGCTCTACGCGGCCCGTGACCGGTTGCACAACCACGCGCTCGTGCTGCAGGACTACCTGCTGGACCCGTCATCCGCCGGACCTTCCGGGGACGGGGGCACCGCCGATGCCTGACGACCGGCCGATCCCGCCGCTGGGGCTGCCGACGCCCGCACCCGACGTCTCCGGTGGCGAGTCGGCGTGCTGGCTGCCCTCGGTCTGTCCCACCTGCGGGGCGTTCAACGAGAACCTTCCGGCTCCCTGCTGGAACTGCGGACGAGACCCGGGCGACCCCGCGACGACGCTGCATCCCAGCCGCTGACCCTGGTTCGCGGGGACGGTTCCCGACCCGAATCACGGGGACGGTTCCCAAACCGAATCACCGGGGACGGTTCCCGACCCGAATCACCGGGGACACACCAACACACCCCGCCCCGACACAAGGGACCGTCCCCACGAACCGGGCACGGAACCGTCCCCACGAACCGGGCACGGAACCGT
>JAVHXR010000325.1 GCA_031119515.1 Propionicimonas sp. | reverse complement strand
CTGCCGGCCGGGGGTCCGAGGGCTCCGGCCGGCCCGTCCTGAGCGTGCGCGGAGGGCTGCTGGCCGACGGGATCGTCCGGGACCTGCTCGACTGAGGGCGCCGGGACGGGCCGGCGCCGTCCAGCGCGAGTTCGCAACGATTTCGTAACGTCCCGCTGATCGAGACACCGCTGTAACAAGGGTGAGACAAATCGGTGGTTTTATGTGCGTGCTCTCGTAGCCTTACCCGACCGTGGCAGTGGCGGGGGCCACTGAACACAAGGAGGACATGTGAACAAGACAGCTCTCAAGCTGGCGAGCGCCGCACTGGTGGTGGCCTCGCTCACCTTGGCAGGTTGCGGCTCCCGCGAGCCGGCACCCGCACCGAGTGGCTCGGAAACCGGCAGCGCGCCGGCCGAGAACAAGGTCGCCAAGATCGGCTTCATCGCCCCGCTCTCCGGCGGCCTGTCCGCCCTGGGCACCGGCATGCGGAACTCCGCCCAGCTCGCGGTCGACCAGGCCAACGAGTCCGGCGCGATTCCCGGCTGGACCCTCGAACTCGTCCCGATGGACGACGAGGCCAAGCCCGATGTCGGCGCCAACGCCGCCACCTCGCTGGCCGCCGATGACGCCGTCGTCGGTGTCGTGGGCACGCTGAACTCGGGCGTCGCGCAGAGCGTGATCCCGATTCTCGACACCGCCCACATCGTCCAGATCTCTCCGGCCAACACCAACCCGACGCTGACCCAGGGCGCTGACCCCGCGAACCCGTCGCGGCCGAACGCGAACTACTTCCGCACCGCCACCACGGACGCCGTCCAGGGCCCGGTGGCCGCGAAGTACCTGCTCGACTCGGGCATCAAGAAGGTCGCCACCGTGCACAACAAGGGCACCTACGGCCAGGGCCTGGTCGCCGCCTTCACCACCGCCTACACCGACGGCGGCGGCGAGGTTGTCGCAGCCGAGTCGATCGACGCCGACGCCAGCGACTACACCTCGGTCGTGACCAAGATCAAGGCCGCCGGTCCCGAGGTCGTCTACTTCGGTGGCGAGTACCCCTCGGGCGGCCCGCTGTCGAACCAGATGAAGGCGAACGGCCTGAACGTCCCGCTGATGGGTGGCGACGGCATCTACGACCCGACCTTCATCGAACTGGCCGGCAGCGGCTCCAACGGTGACCTCGCGACCTCGGTCGGCGCTCCGCCGAGCGACCTGCCGTCGGCCGCGGACTTCATCTCCGCCTACGAGGCCAAGGGCTTCGCCGAGCCCTACGCCGCCTACGGCCCGATGTCGTACGACGCCGCGAACGCCATCATCGAGGCGCTGAAGGTGGTCCTGCCGACCGCCACCGACGCCAAGTCGGCGCGCGAGGCGATCGTCGAGGCCACCAACTCGGTGTCCTTCGACGGCGCCTCCGGCAAGGTGGAGTTCGACGAGTTCGGCGACACCATCACCCGCACGATCACCGTGTACAAGGTGGTCGACGGCGCCTGGGCCACCGAGCAGGTCGTCAACTTCGAGTGATCGCCTGACACCGGAATGCACATCTGACACGGTTGGTGTCCCCCGTGGCCGGGGGACACCAACCGGGTCGTCTGGGGGGCCGACGAACAAGAGAGTGAGGGTGCAGGCGGCGTGGATTTCTTCCTGCAACAGCTGATCAACGGATTGTCGCTGGGTGCGTTGTACGCGCTCATCGCAGTCGGGTACACCGTGGTGTACGGCATCGTCCAGTTGATCAACTTCGCCCACGGCGAGATCTTCATGGTCGGCGCCTTCGGAGCCTTCACGGTCTGGATGGTGCTCGGCCAGCCGACGGACTGGGGGGTGTCGCTCTCGCTCTTCGTGCTCCTGCCGCTGATGCTGCTCGGCGGCGTCCTGGTCTCGATCGGGACGGCGCTGCTCACCGAGCGGGTGGCCTACCGTCCGCTCCGCAACGCTCCCCGGCTGGCGCCGCTGATCTCAGCGATCGGCGTCTCGGTCTTCCTCCAGGAGTTCGTCCGGCTGTTCTACGGCCAGATCCCCGGGTTCCCCGACTCCAAGCGGGCGATCCCGTTCCCCGCGGTCGCCGGGATCTCAGGCGAGAGCATCGAGATCGGCGGCGTGCTGATCCAGATGCCCGCGCTGTTCACGGTGGCGGCGCTGGTCGTGTGCACCGTGTTCCTCTGGTTCTTCGTCAACCGCACCCGCACCGGTCGCGCGATGATCGCGACCTCGCAGGATCCCGACGTCTCACGCCTGATGGGCATCAACGTCGACAAGACCATCATGGCTGCCTTCGCCGTCGGTGCCGGCCTGGCCGCCGTCGCGGGTGTGGCCCACGGGTTGCGCTACTCCAACATCGACTTCCGGATGGGCTTCCTGGCCGGCCTGAAGGCGTTCACCGCAGCCGTCCTCGGCGGGATCGGGAACATCAACGGCGCGGTCGTCGGCGGCCTGGTCCTCGGGGTCACCGAGTCGATGGCCACCGCCTACATTCCCGGCCAGTTCGGCGGCTCCGCCTGGAAGGACGTCTGGGCGTTCGTGCTGCTGATCCTGGTCCTCGTCTTCCGGCCACAGGGCCTCCTCGGCGCGAAGGTGGTGGACCGGGCATGATCAAGCTCCCGTTCTCCGACACCCAGCTGCAGCGCCTGCAGTTCCCGGCCCGGATCGTCGGCACCGTCGCCATCGCGGCGGCGATGGTCTCCGTCTTCATGCCGTGGGCCTACCGTCCGCAGGCGATGGACGACATGACCTTCTGGGGCGCTCCCTCGCCGCTGCAGTGGCACTTCTTCGCGCTCAGCCTGCTCGGCGTGGTGTTCTTCGCCGTGCCGTTCCTGGGACGTCCCCGGCTCAAGCGTTGGGCCCGGATCGCGGCCTGGAACGACGCCGCCCGGGCCGCCTCGATCGGCGCCGTCGTCGCCACGCTGTTCGCGATCGGCGGCATCGCCCTGGCCACCGGCGGGCTGGTCAACACCGAGCCCGGGGTGTGGGTTGCCTTCGTCGGCAGCGTGCTGGCCGCGCTCGCGAGTCTGGTCTTCCCGGCCTCCCCGGAACCGACCCTCGGCCGGCTGAAGTCGCCGGCCTGGCTGCAGATCCTCGGCATCACCGTCGGGATCGCCGCCATCCTGTTCGCGTCCGTCTTCATGCTGGATCTCGGTGACCCGGGAGCGTTCTTCCTCTACGTCGTCCTGGTCGTCGGCCTGGTGCTGGCGCTGAAGGAGTTCGGGCTCTTCGGCTGGTTCGCCACCGCTGCCGCCCTCAACAACCGGGTGCTGGTGTTCGCTGCCTTCGCGGCCGCGTTCGTGTTCCCGTTCACCCAGGGCGGCTCGGACGCGAACATGTCGATCGCGGCGCAGGTCCTGATCTTCGCCGCCACGGCGCTCGGCCTGAACATCGTGATCGGCCTGGCCGGCATGCTCGACCTCGGCTACATCGCGTTCCTCGGGGCTGGCGCGTTCACCGCCGCCATGCTGTCCGGCTCGGCGTTCGCGACGATCGGCTGGACGCCGCCGTTCATCGTCACGGTGCTGATCGCGGGCAGCGTCGCCGCCCTGCTCGGCCTGCTGATCGGCACGCCCACGCTGCGGGTGTCCGGCGACTACCTGGCGATCGTCACCCTCGCTTTCGGGGAGATCTTCCGGCTGACGATGCGAAACCTGGACGGCAACGACGGCCCCGACCTCACCCATGGCCCGAACGGCATCCCCGGCATCCCCGACCTGGTGATCGGTGGCTTCGACTTCGGTGAGCCGCAGGACTTCTTCGGGATCGCGACCGGCCGGTTCGCCAACTACTTCTGGCTGATGCTGGTGGTCCTGGGGCTGATCATCGTGGTCTTCACCAACATGAACCGGTC
>JAVHXR010000324.1 GCA_031119515.1 Propionicimonas sp. | reverse complement strand
GCCGGTGCCCGGTCGCCCATCACCAGGGCGAGCAGGGCGGTCTGGCTGCCCGACCCCTCCGGCCGCTGGAAGGCGACGATCGGCTCGTCCGGGCCGCCGAGTTCGCGCCAGTTGGTGATCCGGTGGCTGTAGATGTCGCGAACCTGGTCGAGGCTGAGTCCTGACACCGGGTTGTCGGCGTGGACGAAGAACACGAACGCCTCTCGCCCGATCGGGTGGAGGTCGAGCTCGACGCCCGCCCCGGCGGCCCGGTCGAGCTGTCGCCGGGACGGCTGGGCGACGAAGATCGCGTCCGCCTCCCCGCCGATCAGGCGGTCGTAGGCCTGCGACGTGGTCGAGCACGGCAGGTACCTGTCGACGAAGCCCGGCTGGTCGGGCTCCCGTCCGGCCGGCGGCTGGTAGACCGCCTGCCCGATCGCGCCGTACACCGGGTAGAGCGCGGTGGCGCCGTCCAGCCGCGGGAAGTCCTCGCCGATCGCCAGCGAGACGGGCCGGTCGGGGGTCACCAGCCGGTTGCCGGGCTCGAACGGCCGGTACTCGTACAGGTCGACCTCGTCGGACATCGCCTCGTCGCCGGCGAGCAGCGCGGCGACCGCTGCGTGCTGCCCCAGCTGGACGCCGGACACCGCGAGCACGACCGCGCAGCCGCCGGCAACGATGGCCAGGCCGCGTCGTCCGGCGGGGACGGGTTCGCGGCGCGCGCCGAGCACCCAACCGCCCACGGAGCCGGCCAGGACGCCTGCCAGGGTGACCGGCACCACCAGCGGCAGCCCCATCAGCTGTACGCCGACCAGGAGGATCAGGTACGGCCAGCCCACCGTGCTGAACACGTCGAGCGTCGAGCCCAGGCCGCCCGTGGCGGCGTACCCGACCACCCACACCAGCAGGAAGGCCGCCGGCGCCGCGGCCACCGGGAGCAGCGCGGCCAGCCAGGTCGCGGGGCGGTCGCGTCGCCGTCCCCAGGCCGCCGAGAGGGCGAGGCTGACCACCAGCGCCAGGACGGCCGCAGCGACCAGTTGTGGCCACTGGCCCTCCAGCGACCCGACGGCGAACGCGACCGGCACCGACACCGCCACCGGGATCACCAGCAGCCCGAACAGGACGGTCTTGACGTGGTACCAGACGGACACGGCACGCTCCTTCGCGGCGGACGGGGATTCGGACGAGCCTATCGGCGGCCTCCCGGCCGCGGGCGGGAACCCCGGGATCGGCCGATCCGGGGTTCGAAGAGCGGCGTCTGGCCGGGGGAGGTGTCACCCGCACGGGGTCTAGGCGGGCGCGCGGGCGACTCGGCAGGCTGGAGGACGTGCCACCCTCAGACCCCCCGGCCGCGGGTTCCGCCTCGTCCACCACAGCACAGGCCGTTGCGCACGTTCCGCAGCGCGGGATCCAGGGCCGGCTGACCGACGTCGGCCTGGTCGTCACGGACTGGTCGAAGTGGGGCAGGCACCGGCTCTATGTGGACACGCGCGACGGTCGGCCCGTCGGCTGGCTGGACCAGGACACCGGGCAACGGTCGCTGGAGGACCCCGCGTTCGCTCCCGCCTTCGAGGCGGCGCTCCAGCAGGCCTCGGCCGCCGGCGATGCGCCGGACTACTCACCCCGGCGAACCTTCGTGGCGCCGGCCGTGGACCTCGCCGGGCGGCGGCCGGGTGAGCAGCTCGAGGCTCGCATCGCCGCGACCCTGGACGCCGGAGGGGAACTGCAGCCGGCCCGTCCCGGCTTCGAAGGCAGGCATGCCTACTCGAGTTGGGAGCTGGGGGTGCTCGGTGAACAGGCGGTCGCCCGGCAACTCGACCGCCTGGCCGGCCTCGACCCGCGCTGGCGGTTCCTCAACTCGATCCCGGTCGGGACCCACCGCGCGGACATCGATCATCTCGTGGTCGGACCGGGCGGCGTCTTCACGGTCAACGCCAAGCACCACCACGGCGGCGAGGTCTGGGTGGGCGGCGATGCCTGCCTGGTGAACCAGGCCTGGCGGCACTACGTCCCGAACGCCCGCGCGGAGGCCGCGCGCGCCGCGTCCATGCTCACGGCCGCAGCGGGTACCGAGGTCGTCGTCCGCGGCCTGGTGGTGGTGGTCGGGGTCGCCCGGCTGACGGTCAGGCAGCAACCTGCCGACGTCCGGGTACTCGACCAGTCTGAACTCGTCGACTTCCTCACCCGCCAGCCGGCCTGCCTCGACGAGAGCGCCAGCACCCTGGTGCTCGACTCCGCGCGGATCGACTGCACCTGGCGCTCGTAGCCGCCCACGACGAGCCGCTGCCGGACACCGGTGGACCGCCCCGCGCCGTCAGCCAGCCCCGGTGCGCGGACCCGCCGGGGCGGGCGTTCGCAGGCCGCGGGCACCAGTAGACTGGTGGGCCGATATGACCACACCTTCGAGTGCCCGGCCGTCCCGGGCTTCCCGCGTCGCGTTCTGGAGCCTGTTGACGCTCGCCCTGATCCTGGCGTCCACGGCGATCTGGATCCGGCAGCGGTTCGGTGCGGTCACCTTCGAGCAGATCCTGAGCACGCTTCCGGTCGGCAATGGTGCAGGGGTCGGCAACAACGACCTGGCGGTCGAGGCCGCGGTGTGGTGCATCGGGTTGCCGATCTGCCTCGTCGGCGCGGCGGCGCTGCTCTGGCTTCGGTGGCGCCGGCCGGTGCGGCGCACCGTCCTGCTGGTTCCCGCCACCGCGTTCGCGATCGCCCTCGGCGCCCTGCTGATGGTGGCCGGCGTCCCGCAGTACGCGGCCGCCTACCTCGACCCGCGCACCGTGGCCGACTACTACGTGACCCCGGAGCCGCTGGGGCGACCCGGGCGGCCGCTCAACCTGATCACCATCTACCTCGAGTCGACCGAGAACACCTATGCCGATGCCGGCCTGTTCGGCGAGAACCTGATCGCTGCCCAGCAGCAGGCGACCGCCGGCTGGGCAGGGTACGAGAGCCTGCGCCAGGATCCGGTCGGCGGCTGGACCATGGCGGGGCTGGTCGCCACTCAGTGCGCCATCCCGCTGAAGAGCGTCCTCGTCACCGGCGATCCGCACTCCAACTCGGCGGGCGAGACCGTCGAGCGCTACCTGCCGGGTGCCACCTGCCTCGGCGACGTCCTCGAGGCCGAGGGCTACACGAACACCTTCCTCGGCGGCGCCCATGCGCGGTTCGCCGGCAAGGACACCTTCCTCACCGACCACGGCTACACCACCATCCGGGGGCGCGAGGAGTGGGAGCTCAGCGAGGACCCGTCCGAGCTGTCGGTCTGGGGGCTGTCTGATGCCCGCCTCTTCGAGCACGCGAAGCAGACGCTGGCCGGGTTGCGCGCGGCGGGCTCGCCGTTCCACCTCACCATGCTGACCCTCGACACCCACGAGCCGGGCGCGGTGTACGGATCCTGCGACGCCAGGGCGCAGACCCCGATCGCCACGGCGCTGAAGTGCTCCGGGGCCGCGCTTGCGGGCTTCCTCGACCACCTCGGGCAGGCCGGCTACCTCGACGACACCGTCGTCGTCGTGATGGGCGACCACCTCAAGAACCTCGGCGACAGCGACCAGCTGCGCGACCAGCTGGCCAGCGCCCCCGAGCGCACGGTGTTCTTCAGGGTGCACAGTCCCAACCCGGTCAGCTTCGCCAGGCAGGATGCCGACCAGCTCTCCGTGCTGCCGACGATCCTCGATGTGCTCGGCTTCGACCTGCCGGACGGGCGGGCCGGGCTCGGGGTCTCCTTCGCCAGCCCGCATCCGCTGGAGGGGACGCTGCTCGCGCTGCCCGAGCCGGACTACACCAGCCTGTTGCGGGCGCCCTCGCGCGAGCTGTACCAGGGCTTCTGGCGCAG
>JAVHXR010000323.1 GCA_031119515.1 Propionicimonas sp. | reverse complement strand
GTGGTAGGCGGCCAGCGCGACCTCCGAGGTCCCCACCAGGTAGAGGTCGTCCCGCTCGAGGTAGTAGACGTCCTCGGCGGCCTGGCCGAGGAAGCCGGTGCCCTCCATCGCGGACGGACGCACCAGCGCCGGCGGGATCATCGGCGTGAAGCCCCACTCCGCCGCCTTCGCCATCGCGAGGTTGAGCAGCGCGAACTCCAGCTGGGCGCCAACCCCGGTGAGGAAGTAGAACCGGGCGCCGGAGACCTTCGCCCCGCGCTCCATGTCGATCGCCCGCAACCCCTCGGCGATCTCGATGTGGTCCTTCGGGGCGAATCCCTCCGCAGCGAAGTCGCGTGGCGCGCCGATCGTCTCCAGGACGTAGAGGTCGTCCTCGCCGCCGGCCGGGACGCCGTCGATCACAAGGTTCGGCAGGCGCAGCATCAGGTCGTCGAAGCCGGCCTTCGCGGCCTCGGCCTCCGCTGCCGCGTCCTTCACCTGCTGGGCGAGGTCGCGGGTGCGGGCGAGCAGGGCGGGCTTCTCCTCGGCGGACGCCCTGGGCACCCGCCTGGACAGCTCCTTCTGCTCGGCGCGGAGCGCCTCCGACTCGGCGATCAGCTGCCGGCGCCGCTCGTCCGCGGCGACCAGCTCGTCGACCAGCTCGACGGACTCCCCGCGCGCCTCCTGCGAACGGCGGATGCGGTCGGGGTCGGTGCGCAGCAGCTTGGGATCGATCACGGTCAGCCAGCCTAGTCGCGCAGCCGGGGCAAGCCCGAATCGCCCACGCCTCCGGCGAGGGCCACGCCCCGGGCCGTGGCCCTCGGTGAGGCAGGCTGGCCCTCAGTGAGGGAGGCTGGCCCTCGGCGAGAGAGGCCGGCCCTCGATGGGGGGCAGACGCTCGATGGGGGCTGACGCTCGGCGATCAGGGCGAGCCCGGTGGCGAGGGAGGGTCGCCCCGGTGGTGTCGGGAAGCCTCCGCCCGCGACGCTCAGTCGTCGTCCTCGGGGTTGACCAGGGACGAGAACCAGCCCCGGGCCTCGGCGAAGTCGCTGTCGGTGAACCCCCAGCCCACCTTCGGGCGGACGCCGTCGGCGCGCGGGTAGGAGCCGAGGAACACCACGTCCTCGCAGATCCGGTGCAGGCCGAGCATCGCCTCGGCCAGCCGCGGCTCGCGCATGTGGCCCTCGGCGTCGATCGAGAAGCAGTAGTTGCCCAGGCCGGTCTTGGTCGGGCGGGACTCGATCCGGCACAGGTTCACCCCGCGACCGGCGAACTGCTCGAGGATCTCCAGCAGCGCACCCGGACGATCGGCGTGCATGTAGGCCACCAGCGTGGTCTTGTCCGCTCCGGTGGGCGGCGGCGGCGGCGCCGGCTTCGACACCAGCACGAACCGGGTCACCGCCGAAGGGTTGTCCGCGATCCCGGTTGCCAGCGGGTCGAGGCCGTACATCCGTCCGGCGACCTCCGCCGACACCGCCGCGTCGTACTTCGAGGTCGGGTCGGAGACCTCCTTCGCCGCGGCCGCGGTCGAACCGCCCTCGGTGACGGACGCCAGGGGGACGTTCGCCGCCAGCCAGCCCCGCACCTGTGCCGCCGCGTGCGGATGGGTGAGGACGCGGCGGACGTCCCCGATCCCCGTCCCCGGCCGGGCGAACAGGGTGAACTGCACCGGCAGGATCACCTCGCGGACGATCATCAGCCGCCGCCCGTCCGACAGGTTGTCCAGGGTGACGGTCACACCGCCCTCCACGGAGTTCTCGATCGGCACCAGGGCCGCCTCGACCGCACCGCTGCGGACCGCGTCCAGCGCCTGGCCGACGGTGTCGAACGGGATCGCCTCGTCGCCGCTGAAGGTCTGCAGCGCCTGGTGGGTGAAGGTTCCGGCGGGGCCGTAGTATCCGAGCACGGGGACAGGTTAGTGCGGTTGCCCGGCCGTCCCGCCTCCCACCGCAGGCTCAGACAGCCCCGGGTTCGCCGCTCGCGCGCACGCAGCGCCGCCGGTCACGTCGCCAGGAGCCGACCAGGGATCGCTCGGTGTTCGAACCGAACCGGCGCCAGCGGGTCAGTCGTACGGGATCCGCTGGGAGTCGCCGGCCATCGCCAGGCTGGCCCGCAGCCGGGTGAAGGACGGGAGCTCGCGGCCCTCCGTCCACCACCACCGGACGATCAGGACGATCACCAGCAGCTGGGCGGCACTGCACAGGCCGTCACGGACCACCGCTGCCGCGGTCTGCAGGCCGGGGCTGAACTCGACCGACCGGCCGGTGACGTAGGCGACCGACAGCCACATCCCCCGCCACATCATCAGCCCGTCCAGCCGGGACGCCGCCAGCAGGCCGAGCGGCACCCAGGTGGTGAGGTCGTACCAGCTCAGCGTGTACGGCGAGGTGATCAGCCAGGCGGCCGTCAGGATGACCGCCGTGCGGGTGGCGACGGTGAGCGGCTCGCGCCGCGGGTTCGCCAGCGGATCGGCGCCGGGCACGGCCTGCCAGGGCAGTACGCGGGAGAGCATCCAGGCGATCACCACCATCCCGATCCAGCCCATCCAGCCCACCGCCGAACGGGCGATCCACTCCGGCATCACCAGGCTGAACAGCCCGTGGAACCACGGCGCCCACGAGCCCGCCGAGATGTAGCCGGTGTTGCGCGAGGCGGCGAACAGCGCTCGCGGCACCAGCACGCCATAGGCCACGGCGAGCGGGATCGCGGCCCCGACGACCAGCCAGACCAGCTTGCGCGGCTCCCGCCGGTAGCCCCACACCATGGCAAGGCCGTAGAAGACCAGTGACACCTTCACCGTCCCCGCCAGCCCGATCCCGATGCCGGCCAGCAGCGGATGGCGGCGCAGCAGCCACAGGCCCGCGACCGCGAACACGAGCGGGAGCGCCTCGTTGTGCGCGCCGGCCACGACCGACCAGATCATCAGCGGGTTGAGGACGGTGAACAGCACCGCCCTGGTCTGGGTGGCGCGGTCCTCGCGGGCCATCCGGTAGACGATCAGCCCGATCGCCAGGAAGGGTACGACGGCGAGCACCTGCAGCCAGAACACGATGTCGTGCATGCTCTCGCCGCCCAGCCAGGCGGCGAGCCACTGGCTGAAGGAGGCCATCGGCCCGTAGACGCTCGGGGTGTCCTGCCAGGGCCGTTCGGTCAGGATCAGGACGGGGTCGAACTCCTCCCGGAAGATCATTGCGGGAGTGATGTCGTAGGGGTCGAGGCCGAGCACCTGGAGGCGGCCGTAGGCGGCGTACATCAGCACGTCGGCCGAGGTCAGCGGCGGCACCAGGGCGGTGAGCACGCTCAGGCCGGCACCCAGGCCGAACAGCTTGCGGTTGTCCGGCCGCCAGCCTTCCCTGACCGCCCGCCAGGCGATCCACAGCCCGATCGTCCCGACCAGCAGTCCAAGCCAGAGCAGTCCGACGGCGAGGTACTCGTTCGGCGTCCCCGCGGAGGCAGGCAGGTACCACGGCGGCAGCCAGCTGGTCCGCTCGCCCAGGTCGAGCGCGACGGCGCTGGGGCCGGCGAAGCCGACCGCGATCGTGGTGGCGGCGCTGGCGGCGATGAGCGCCACACCGAGCCGGGGATTTCGCGTCCACGCCGCATCGCGGAGGCGCGAACGCGCCAATGCCTGGGCTTCCAGCACTGGTTGGGACTCCTGATTCGTGGCCGGGGGGTGGGCTCCGGTGAGCCCAAGGCTAGTCGCCCTCGCGGGCCGATCCGGCCGCGGTCGGCGAGCTATGCCGAACCGTTACCAAACCCCCAGCTCACTTCAGGAGCCGTGACAGCCTCCGATCGGCGAGCGGCTTGCCGCCGGTCTGGCAGGTCGGACAGTACTGCAA
>JAVHXR010000322.1:2360-3823 GCA_031119515.1 Propionicimonas sp. | reverse complement strand
GTCCACCGCCCATGCCAGGCATTCCAGTGCGCCGCCGCGGTCCCCGGCGGCGTTGCGCGCCAGGCCGAGGAAGCAGGTGAGCAGCGGCCAGCGGCCACCGCCGTAGAAGGTGTCGGCGCGGAACCGGTACACCCCGCCGCCGGCCAGCAGGTCGGCCTCGACAGCGGCGACGGTGGCCCGTCCGAGGTCGGAGGTGGCGGGCACCAGGGCGAGGGGTGCGACCAGGGCGGTCAGGCTGCCGTCGGTGGCGTCGCTGCCCAGCCACTTCGTCAGATGCCCGTCCGCGGTGCCGCGACTGGCGAGCAGGTCGCCGATCCCGGCGACCGCGGCGCGGGCCGCGTCGCCGCGGGAGTCGTCGAGGACGCCGGCGTCCAGCACGGCGCGGAGCCCGGCGGCGATGCACCCGAGGGTGGAGACGTGGACCTGCTCGTGGTGCTCCTCCCACCAGTCGTAGCAGGGCCGCTGCCACGAGCTGGTCAGGTAGTCGACGGTCAGCGCGATCGCCGGCTGCCAGCGGCCCAGGTCGAGGCCGTGGCGGCGGGCGTGCTCGACCACCGCCCACAGCCAGGTGCCGTAGCCGTCGAGCTGGAAGTCCCACCACTCGTCCTGGCCGAGGTCGCCGTCCAGGGTGAACCGGGCGGGCAGCATCGCCGTGCCCGGCACCGGCGCACCCGCGGCGGCCGCGGACACGACGTCCTCGATCCGGGCGCGGTGGCGCAGCACCACGGCGGCGCACCAGTCGAAGAAGGCGGACGCCGACCCGGCCTCTCCGGCGGCCGAGACCCCGTCGGCGATGAAGGCGCCGTCCCGGAACCAGCTGTAGCCCTGGTAGGCGGAGAAGGTCGGGCTGGCCGGATAGGCGCCGCCGGGGGCCTGAAGGCTCGTGATCAGGGCGCGGGAGTGGGCGAGCACGGCGGGGAGGTTCGGGGACGCGAATGCCATCGCGGGCCTTTCGGAGTCTGCGGGGTGGCGGGATGGGAGAGGATGGGCCTCGGTGTGCCGGGACGCTGCTTTCGTCCCGGCACACCGCCGGCCTCAGGGCTGCAACAGCTCGTTGACCCGCTGCTCGGCCGAGGCGATCGCGTCCTCGACGCTCTTGCGGCCGGCCGCCGCCTCGGTCAGCTCCTCGGTGACGATGTCCTGCATCTGCGCCTGGTTCTCACCGATGGACGGCGCCAGCGCCACCCCGTCGAGGGAGTCGAAGACGGCCTGGCGGTTGGCAGGGCTGCCCTGCTCGAGGTAGGCGTCGAGCTTGCTCTCGTCCGAGATCGGGGGAAGTTCCCAGCCCGCGCCCAGCCGGGTGTCGACCATCACGTCGGAGCTGGTCAGGTAAGCGGCCCACTTCGCGGCGGCCTCCTGGTTCTTGCTGCCGGCAGAGATCGCGACCGCATTGGAGAACATCGCGGACGCCTGGCTGGCGTCGCCCGGCTCAACGGCGATGTCCCAGTCGAAGCCGGCGTCCG
>JAVHXR010000322.1:0-2350 GCA_031119515.1 Propionicimonas sp. | reverse complement strand
TGCCGAGCCGAACATCCAGATCCCGGTGTGCCACATGGCGAGCTTGCCCTCGGCGAACAGCTTGGAGTCGAAGTCGGGGGTTCCGGCGCCCTGCTCGGGGGTCGGCATCACCTTCCCGGATTTCTCGACCAGCCACCTGGCCGCCTTGATCCCCTCGGGGGAGTTGAACGCGACGGTCGAGCCGTCGTCGGCGAGGAACTTGCCGCCGGCCTGGACGACGGTCTTCCAGAACTCGTGGTAGCTGATCGGCTGGTAGTCGCCCCAGACGCCGGCGCCGGCGTCGGTCAGCTTCTCGGCCGCGGCCTGCTCGTCGGCCCACGTCCAGCCCTGCACGGGGGTGTCGATGCCCGCGGCGTCGAACAGGTCCTTGTTGTAGAACAGCACGACGGTCGAGAACGAGCTCGGGAGCGCGTACTGGGTGCCGTCGGTGGCGTACGCGTCGGCCAGGGACTTGTTGTAGACCGCGGTGTCGGCCCCGGCGATCGGGGCGAGGACGCCGTTGGCCTGGTAGGCGGCGTAGTTGGCGTACTCGATGTCGAACACGTCGGACGCGGTGCCGCCGGCGAGGTCGGTCTGCAGGGCGGTGAAGTAGTCGGCGTACGGCAGCGTGGTCACCTCCACGGTGATGCCGGGGTTGTCGGCCTCGAAGGCGTCCACGATCGTGGCGAGGTTCTCCTCGTTGCCGCCGTTGGAGATGAAGTTGGTGTAGGTGATGGTCACGGGTTCGGACGCGGACGGGCTGGCCGGCGCGGACGTCCCGCCCGGGCTGGTGCCGCCGGAGCAGGCGGCGAGGCTGAGCCCGAGCGCGGCGACGACGCCGGCACGGGCCAGGGTGGACAGGGCTGACATGTGTTTCTTCCTTTCGTGGGCGGGCTATTTGATGCCCGTGCTGGCAACTCCCTGGATGACGTACTTCTGGGCGACGAGGTAGAGCGCGAGCATCGGCAGGATCGAGATCACCGAGCCCGCCATCATCACGTCCCACTCGGTGGTGTACTGGCCCTGCAGGCCGGCGAGCGCGAGCGGCAGGGTCTTCATCTCGGCCGAGCGGAGGATGACCAGCGGCCACAGGAAGGCGTTCCAGCTGCTCATGAAGGCGAACACGGTCAGGGTTGCCAGACCGGGGCCGATCAGCGGAACCACGATCTGTCCGAAGATCCGCAGGTGGCCGGCACCGTCGATCCGGGCGGCCTCGTCGAGTTCGTGCGGAACCGAGTTCATCGCCTGCCGCAGCAGGAAGACCCCGAAGGCGCTCGCCATCCCCGGCAGCAGGACGCCGAGGTAGCTGTCGACCAGGCCGAGGTCGCGCATCTGGACGAACAGCGGCACGATCAGCACCTGCATCGGGATCATCATCGTCGCCAGGTAGACGGCGAAGACCACGCCACGGCCGGGGAACGGCATCCGCGAGAACACGTAGGCCGCCAGCGCGCTGGTGACCACCTGCAGGACGGTGGTCGCGACCGCCAGGCCGAGCGAGTTCAGGATCACCCGGGCGAACGGCGTGTTGGCGAACAGTTCGAGGTAGGCGTCCCAGGACGGGTTGTCGGGGATCAGCTGAGGCGTCCCGGACAGCCCTGCGCCGGTGGAGATCGAGGTCGTGAACGTCCACAGGAACGGGAAGAACATCACCAGCGCGCCAGCCAGGACGGCCAGCGTCAACAGCGGGATCGCGAGCCTACGCATAGTTCACCCACCGCCGCTGGCCGACCATCTGGAGGATCGTGACCCCGAGGACGAGCAGGAACAGCAGCCACGACAGCGCGGACGCCATCCCGGCCTGGGAGTACCGGAAGGTCAGGTCGTAGACCTGCTGCACGACGACCGTGGAGGCGCCGGCCGGCCCTCCCCCGGTCATCGCGTAGACCTGGTCGAACACCTGGAAGCCGTTGATCAGCGAGATCACCACGACGAAGAAGGTGGACGGCGACAGCATCGGGATGGTGACGTACCACAGTCGCGCCCACCAGCCTGCGCCGTCGACCCTCGCGGCCTCGTAGAGGTCCTGCGGGATCGCCTGGAGGCCGGCCAGCAGGATGATCATGACGAAGCCGAGGTCCTTCCACGCCGAGGCGAGGATGATGGACGGCATCGCCCAGGCCGGGTCGGTCCACCAGCCGGGACCGTCGATCCCGACCAGGCCGAGCAGGTAGTTCACGATCCCGACCGACGGGTTGAGCAGCCAGCGCCACACCAGCGCGACCACGATCCAGCTGGTCACCACGGGCAGCATGTAGATCCCGCGCAGCACGCCGCGCCGCGCAATCGCCGCGTTCAGGCCCAGGGCGCGCGCGACCCCGCCGAAGTAGACCAGCGGCAGGTACCCGACGATGTAGGACAGCGTGTTGGC
>JAVHXR010000321.1 GCA_031119515.1 Propionicimonas sp. | reverse complement strand
CGTCGGGATGACACCGAAGCCCGAGATGAGCGACCCGCTGCCGCAGGCGATGGTGCTGACCGCGATCGTGATCACGCTGTCGGTGGCGGCGTTCGTGTTGACGATGGCCTACCGCAGCTTCCAGATCAACGGCCACGACGAGGTGCAGGACGATGTCGAGGATGCCAGGATCCGCGCCCTCGCCGAGGCCGACGCCACGTCGGAGAGCTTCGAGGAGATCGAGTTCCGTGACACCGGCGAGGAGGTGGTGAGCGAATGAGCAACCTGCTCGCCATCCCCGTCCTGCTCTGCCTGCTGGGGGCCGGCGCCACCTTCCTGGCCGGCCGGCAGCCCCGGCTGCAACGTGCGATCTCGATCACCGCCGTCGCGGCGGTGTCGGTCGTGGCCGGCCTGCTGGTCTGGCTGACCGACTCCGAGACGCTGGTGCTGTGGGTGGGCAACTGGCCCGAGCCGCTGGGGATCGTGCTTGTCGCCGACCGGCTGGCCGCGCTGATGTTGCTTGTCGCCTCGCTGGTCTCGCTCGCGGTGCTGGTGTACTCGACCGGGCAGGACGAGGACGAGGTGCGCCGGGAGACCCCGGTGTCGATCTTCCACCCGACCTTCCTGCTGCTGGTGGCCGGGGTGTCCAACGCCTTCCTGGCCGGCGACCTGTTCAACCTGTTCGTCAGCTTCGAGTTGCTGCTGTTCGCCTCCTACGTGCTGCTGACGATGGGCGGCACCAGGGACCGGATCCGGGCCGGGTCGGTGTACGTCGTCGTCAACCTGGTCTCGTCCTCGCTGTTCCTGATCGCGCTCGCCACCACCTACGCCGCGACCGGCACGGTCAACCTCGCCCAGCTCGCCGACCGCCTCGCCCAGCTGCCGGTCGAGGTCCAGGGGGTGCTGCAGGTCCTGCTGCTGGGCGTCTTCTCGATCAAGGCGGCGGTGTTCCCGCTGTCGGCGTGGTTGCCGCACTCCTACCCGACCGCGCCGGCGCCGGTGACGGCGGTGTTCGCCGGCCTGCTCACCAAGGTCGGGGTCTACGCGATCATCCGCACCCAGACCCTGCTGTTCCCGGACTCGCCGCTGACCACCCTTGCCGGCGTCGTGGGGCTCGCCACGATGCTGGTCGGCATCCTGGGCGCCATCGCCCAGGTCGAGATCAAGCGAATGCTCTCCTTCACGCTGATCAGCCACATCGGCTTCATGGTCTTCGGGATCTCGCTCGGCTCCCAGGAGGGCTACGCGGGGGCGATCTTCTACGCCGCCCACCACATCACCATCCAGTGCACCCTCTTCCTGGTGGCCGGGCTGGTCGAGCGGGTCGGCGGCACCACCGCCCTCGACCGGCTGGGCGGCCTGGCCCGGGTGCTCCCGGTCCTGGCCGTGCTGTTCTTCATTCCCGCGATGAACCTGGCCGGGATCCCGCCGTTCTCCGGCTTCATCGCCAAGCTCGCGCTGCTCCAGGCGGGCGTGTCGGCCGGGACGCCGATCGCCTGGCTGCTGGTCGCCGGTGGGGTGGTGACCTCCCTGCTGACCCTCTACGCGATGGCGAAGGTGTGGGCGAGGGCGTTCTGGGGAGAGGCCCCGGAGCGGACGCTCCGCAACCTCCGCAGGTTCTCCGATCCGGCCACCGGGTCGGCGCTTCCCGGGCTGATGGTCGGCTCGACCGTCGGGCTGCTGCTGCTCGCCACGGCGTTCACGGTCGCGGCCGGCCCGATGTACGGCTACGTGAGCCGGTCGGCGGCCGCGCTGCTGGACGGCAGCTACGCCGCCGCGGTGCTGGGGGGTGGTGGCTGATGAGCGAGTCGACCCGGCGGCTGCGCTGGCGGCTGCAGTGGCGGGCGATCCTGCTGCTCGCGCTGGTGTGGGTGCTGTTGTGGGGCGAGGCCTCGCTGCTGAACATCCTGTACGGGCTGGTGCTCGGCTGGGTGGTGACCGTGGTGTTCTGGCTCGCTCCGATCCGGTACTACGGCACGCTGCGGCCGTGGGGGCTGCTGCGGTTGCTCGTGGCCCAGTTCGTCGACCTGGCGGTGGCGTCCTTCCAGCTCGCGGTGATGGCGTTCCGGAGGCGCCCGGAGCTGCGTCCCGGGGTGATCAAGGTGAGGCTTCGCACCAACAGCGACCTGTTCCAGGTGGCAGTGGCCGAGCTGATCTCCGTGGTCCCGGGCACCCTCGTGGTGGAGACCGTCCGCCGGCCCCGGCTGCTCTACCTCCATGTCTTCCACCTCCCGGACGCCCGGGCCGCGCACAAGCAGCGCGAGCACGCCCTGGTGATCGAGGAGCGGGTGATCCGGGCGTTCGGCAGCGACCACGACCTGCGGGCGCTGGAGCACCGGAAGGCGGTGAAGTCGTGACCGTGGTCGTCGGAGCGGCGGTGGTGATGCTGGTGGTCGCCGCCTGCCTGGTGTTGTGGCGGATGGTCCACGGGCCGAGCCCGCTGGACCGGATCGTGGCAGCGGACGTGATGGTGGCGATCGTGATCGCCGGCGTCGGGATCTACACGGTCGCGGCCCGGAACAGCACCGGGCTGCCCATCCTGCTCGTGCTCTCCCTGGTCGGGTTCAGCGGGGCGGTGGGGGTCGCCCGGCTGATCTCCTCGCCGTCCACCATCCGGCGCCGCTTCGACCGCCGCCGGGCACGACAGGAGGACAACGGTGACGACTGAGCAGTTCCTCGACCTCGCCGGCGGGATCGTCCTCGCCCTCGGCGCCTTCTTCTGCCTCGCCGCCGCGGTCGGGCTGGTGCGGTTCCCCGACGTGATGTCCCGGATGCACGCGGCCACGAAACCCTCGGTGTTCGGCCTCGTGCTGGTGCTGATCGGAGTCACGCTGAGCCTGCGTGACCTCGCCGTCGCCTGCCTGCTCGTACTCGCCGTGACGCTCCAGATGCTGACCGCGCCGGTGTCCGGCCACCTGGTCTCGCGTACCGCGTACCGCAATGGCACCTGGGACGCCGACGGTGCCGTGGTGGACGACCTCGCCCGCGACCTGGCGCGCTCCGAGCCGCCGGAGGAGCCCCCGACATCAGCAAGCTGACCCATCCGGTGTCCGGTTCCGAAAAGCTCGCGGCCGACCTAGACTTGACCTACACTTCGTCCACAACGCAACCAGGAGGCGACAATGGCCCTCTCTGAGGACGAACAGAGGCTCCTCGACCAGATGGAAGCCGCCCTCGCGGCAGAGGATCCCAAGCTCGCCAACACCCTTCGCGGTACCAACGCCCGTCGCCTGCATCGCCGCCGGGCCGCGTTCGCCGGCCTGATCTTCGTCCTCGGCCTCGGCTGCCTGATCGGCGGGATGGAACTCCACCCCGTCGTCAGCGTGGCCGGCTTCCTCATCATGCTGGCCGCCACGGTGGTCGCCGTCAGCTCCTGGCAGCACGTCGGCTACGACCCTGACGGCCAACACCCCAGCGGCAAGGGCAAGCCGCCGGAGCGGGACTTCATGGACCGGATGGAGGAGCGCTGGCGTCGCCGCCAGGACGAGGGCCTCTGACCCGAAACCGCACAGCCCGGGCGTTCCGCCCGGGCTGTCTGCTTTTCCGGGCCGCGTCCGCCGGGATGGGAGTTCGCGGAGCGGGGGCTCAGCGGGGCAGCCGCAGCACCGAACGCGGGAAGATCCGGCGCAGCGGGTGGGCGGCCCCGCGACCGGCGCGCACCCCGGACGCCGCCCGCTCCAGCCAGTCCTTCACCGCCGTGCCGGGCTCGACCGCCGGAGCGAACCTGGCCCGCTCCACCTCGGCGGCGAGCCGGCCGGTGGCGGCGGCCGCGTCCGGGTCCAGTCCCGCAGACAGCGCCGCCGCGACCTGGCGCGCCGAGGGGAGCCGGTCGCCGGGGGCCAGGCCG
>JAVHXR010000320.1 GCA_031119515.1 Propionicimonas sp. | reverse complement strand
GTTCAAGTTCTCCGACTTCATCCAGGCGATCCACCGGATCCACCGCTTCGGCCAGACCCGCCGTGTCCGGATCGACCTGATCTACACCGCGGCCGAGGCCGGGATCCGGGCCCGGCTGGAACGCAAGTGGCGCAACCACGACCAGCTGGTCGAGAAGATGACCCGGATCATCCGCGAGCACGGCATCACCGCCGGCGCGATCGCCGGAGGCCTGAAGCGGACCGGCGCCCAGGAGCGCCGCGAGGTCGCCGGCCAGGTCCGCGGCCTGACCTGGCGACTCGTCCACAACGACTCCGTCCTCGAGGTCGGCTCGATGGAGTCGGACTCGGTCGGCCAGATCGTCACGTCGATCCCGTTCTCCACCCAGTACGAGTACTCCCCCAGCATCAACGACTTCGGCCACAACGCCGACAACGCGGCGTTCTGGGCCCAGATGGACTACCTCACCCCCGAACTCCTGCGAGTACTCCAACCCGGCCGGGTCGCCGCGATCCACGTCAAGGACAGGATCGTGCCGGGCGGCATCAACGGGCTCGGGTTCCGCACCCTGCACCCGTTCCACGCCGAAGCGATCGCGCACTACACCCGGCACGGGTTCGCGTTCCTCGGCATGATCACCGTCGTCACCGACGTCGTCCGGGAGAACAACCAGACCTACCGGCTGTCGTGGTCGGAGCAGGTCAAGGACGGCTCGTCGATGGGTGTCGGCGTCCCCGAGTACGTGCTGATCCTCCGCAAGCCGCAGACCGACCGGGCCAAGGGCTACGCCGACGACCGCGTCGCGAAGAGCAAGGACGCCTACACCCTCGGCCGCTGGCAGGTCGACGCCCACGGACTGTGGCGCTCGTCAGGCAACCGGCACCTCACCCCGGACGAGTTCGCCGGCCTGACCCACGCCGAGATGTTCCGCCTGTTCCGCGACCACAACCTGGCCAACGTCTACGACTACGAGGACCACGTCGCGCTCGCCGACCACCTCCGCGCCGACGGCCGGCTCCCGGTCGACTTCATGCTGCTGCAGCCCCCCAGCTGGCACCCCGAGGTGTGGACCGACGTCGCCCGGATGCGGACACTCAACATGATCCAGGCCGTCAAGGGCAAAGAGCAGCACCTGTGCCCGCTGCAGTTCGACATCGTCGACCGGCTCATCGTCCGCTGGTCCAACGAAGGCGACGTGGTCCTCGACCCGTTCGGCGGCATCATGACCGTCCCCTACTGCGCGGTGAAGCTGGGCCGGAGCGCGGTCGGTATCGAGCTCAACCCGGTGTACTTCCGTGACGGTGTCGCCCACGTCCAGGGCGTCGCGAACGAGCTCGCCGCACCCACCCTGTTCGACCTTGTCGACCTGGAGGCGTCATGACGACGTTCGTTGGTCTCGTGTTGTGGTGCCTGTGCCTGGCGGTGTGTATCGCCGTGACCGGCTGGGCGGCGTGGCGCGACCGGCACCCGAAGCCCTCCAGAACCCTCCACCGATCTGACCCCAGGAGACACCCATGACCACCACTATCACCACCGCCGCCGAACTCGACGCGCTGCTGAGGGTTGTATCCGAGCGCGCGGAAGCCGCGATCGTCCGCGAACCGGACGGCACCCCCTGGTTCCTCACCGAAGATCCAGACGGCTACTTCTGGGCCAACACCTACCCCCGCGAGGACGACGACTCGCTGTATCCAGCCATCGACCTGGACCTGCCCCTGACCGTCCTCTACCGCCCCGACGCCCAGCCAACCGACGAGGAGACGGTGACCGTCCAGCCCGACGTGGAAACGGTGGTGGAGGCGTTGCTGGCTGCCAGGTCGGAGGTCTTCGCACAGCGAGGAGTCATGCACGCGCCGAACGACCCGGCGGACGAGCGTGAGAGGGCGTCGGCAGCGATCTACGCCCGCGCAGTCCTCGACCTGCTGCCCGGCCGCACCGAGGCAGAAGCCGTCATCGGGGTACAACGCTGGATGGCGCTCGACCTGTTCATGGCCCTCGGTCACGGCACGGAGGCCCCGCCAGAGTTCAGCGACCCCGAGAACGCCAACCGCTCATGGGCGGACTGGTGGGCCGACCTCCTGGGAGAGGTTCGCTCACGCCGCACCGAGGCAGAGGTCAAGGCCGAAGCGCAGGCCGACTTGCTCGACGCCCTGATCGACCGCTACTACGCGGCCGACAAGAACCACTTCCTGCTGCCAATTAGCACCATCGACTGGCTGCGCGCTCGGCCCGAGTACAAGGCCCGCTACCCCCGCGCCGACCGCATCGAGGCCGGACAGTGACCCTCCAGACCGCCGAACACCGACCAGCCCTCCGCAAGCGCCACTACCGCCACGACGAGTACACCGCCCTCGACCTGTTCAGCGGCTTCGGCGGCCTCACCCTCGGCATCGAACTCGCAGGGTTCACCGCGATCGCCGCAGCGAACCACAAGCGCTACAAGGTCGAGATCCACGAAGCCAACCACCCCCACGTCGAGCACTGGATCGCCGACCTCGTCGACCACGACAACCCGGCCTACCACTCCGTCCACGACCTGCCGTACGCCGACCTCCTCG
This sequence comes from Propionicimonas sp., assembly GCA_031119515.1. Lineage (GTDB taxonomy): Bacteria > Actinomycetota > Actinomycetes > Propionibacteriales > Propionibacteriaceae > Propionicimonas. Next base: position 1,294 of record JAVHXR010000320.1, on the reverse strand, counting down.
TCGCCGGCGTCTCCTGCGTCAACCACTCCCCGGCGAACACCCAAAAGGCCTACGCGCTCGGGCTGTCCCTGTTCGACGTCGATGACCCCGAATACGAGGACCGAGTCACCCGATCCGAACGCGACAGGGCCACCGCGACGTGCGTCCTCCAGTACGCCGCCCACCACCACCCGAAGCTGATGCTCATCGAGTGCACCACCGAACTCGCATCCTGGGGCAACCTCGTCCCCGGCAAACGCAAGGTCGGCGACGGCACCACCTACCGGTGGTGGCTCGCAGAGCTCGGCAAGCTCGGCTACAAGCACAAGGTCGTCTACCTGAACTCGATGTTCTTCGACACCGGCCAGTCACGAAACCGCGGCTACTGGGCGTTCTGGGACCAACACCTCCCCACCCCCGACCTCGACCACCGTCCGCTCGGCCACTGCTGGCGCTGCGACACCACGGTCGAAGCAGTGTGGACCTGGAAGACCGGCGTCCCCCCAACCGGCAAGGTCCACTACGGCGAGCAGTACGACTACCGCTGCCCCTCCTGCCGCACCGTCGTCATCCCGGACTACACCCCGTCCCTGGACGCCCTGGACCTGACCAACCTCGGCACCAAGATCGGCGACCGGAAGCGCCCTCTCGCGGCCGCGACCATGGCACGCGCGGAACGCTGCCGCCAACGGTTCGCCGACTTCCCCGCCGTGCTCATGCCCGCCAAGGCCGTCCGTGGCGCTGAGAGGCACCCCTGGCAGCCGCTGCCGACCCAGACCAGCCAGCAGGAACTCGCGCTCCTGTCGACCGCCGCCATCATGCAGACGGCGAACTCGTTCGAGCACCCCGGCAGCCAGTGCCGCACGCGAGACCTGTCCCAGCCGCTGTGGTCCCAGCTGTCCACCAACTCCACCGCCATGCTCGCCCCACCAGTCGCGATCACCGGCCAGGTCGTAGCAGCGCACCGCCACAACGGCGACGGGAAGCACCTCACCGAACCGATGGACACCGTCACCTCCACCCACGAGAAGGCCGTCCTGATGGGAGTAGTCAACTGGCAGGGAGCCGCCCGGGGTACCGACGAGCCGCTCCCCACCCAAGGCGGCTCCGAGACCCTCGGCCTCCTGTCCAGCGGTGTGATCCCGTTCCGGAAGAACACCGTCCCCACCAGCCACGCCGAGGCGATGCCAACCGTCACCGCCGACCAGATCCCCGGCCTCCTCACTGCCGTCGGCACGATCAAGAACAACGGCTCGATCGACGAAGCGAAGTACCGCACCCACCCAGTCAGCGACCCACTCGGCACGCTCACTTC
>JAVHXR010000023.1 GCA_031119515.1 Propionicimonas sp. | reverse complement strand
TTCAGCCATGGCCAGACTCTACCTGCGAGCGCCCCTGCCGCCGAGGGAGTTCCCCGCCACCGACAGCTGTCCGTTCCTCCCGACAGCCAGCCTCCTGCGCCGACAGCCGGTCTCCGGGTCGCGACGCAGCGAGGGCCACCCCGATGAAGGGTGGCCCTCGACGATGAACGCTGGCCCTCGGCGCGCGGCGGCGACCGACGGCAGGATCCCAGGCTGGGGTCAGGCGGCCTTGATGGCGGAGACCTCGAACTCGAGGGTCACCTTCTCGCTCACCAGCACGCCACCGGTCTCCAGCGCGGCGTTCCAGGTCAGGCCCCAGTCCTTGCGGTTGACGACGACCGAGCCCTCGAAGCCGATCCGCTGGTTGCCGAACGGGTCGAGCGCGGCGCCGCCGAACTCGAAGGGGACGGTGACGGGCTTGGTGACGCCCTTGATGGTGAGGTCACCGGTCACGGCGACGGTTGCCGCGTCGGTCAGCTCGAAGCCGGTCGCAACGAAGGAGATGGTCGGGTAGGTCTCGGCGTCGAAGAAGTCGGCCGAGCGCAGGTGGCCGTCGCGGTTGGCGTCGCGGGTGTCGATGCTGGCGGTCTGGATGGTCACCTCGAGGGTGGAGGCGGAGGGGTTCGCGCCATCGATGGTGGCGGTGCCGGCGAGGTCGTTGAAGGCGCCGCGGACCTTGGTCACCATGGCGTGGCGGGCGACGAAGCCGACCCGGGAGTGGCTGGGATCGAGGGAGTAGGTGCCCTTCAGGCTGGTGATGCCCTGGGTCTCGACGGTGGCGGTCATGATGGTCCTCTCAAGGGGTAAGCTCAACGGTCAATAATGTACTTCTCAATGATTCAATAGTCAACTATCTGCCTCGGCGCCACTCGTCAAGGGGCGGTTTCTGGCCCGGGACAGGCAGTCCTCTCCCGCGTTCGGCGCGTGTATGGTGGCCCGCAGATCCGCCAGCGGCGCTGCGGGCGGGGCGATCTCGCAGGAGGACCCGATGAAGAACGCTGTGTTCAGCCACGACGATGTGACCCTCGACCTGCCGTTGGTCCCATCGACGTTGGGCAACAACGGCTACGACATCACCAAGCTGCTGGCCGCCACCGGCGACACCACCCTTGACGTGGGCTTCGCCAACACCGCCTCCTGCCGCTCGGGCATCACCTTCATCGACGGGGACGCCGGCATCCTGCGGTACCGCGGCTACCCGATCGAGCAACTGGCTGAACAGTCGAGCTTCCTCGAGGTGTCCTACCTCGTGCTGTACGGAGAGCTCCCCTCCGCCGCCCAGCTGGCCGACTTCACCGCCCGGATCTCCGGCTACCACCTGCTGGACGAGCGGCTGCGCGAGCTCTACCGCTCGTTCCCGCGCCGCTCCCACCCCATGCCGGTACTCGCAGCGGGCCTGAACGCGCTGTCGACCTTCGTGGCCTCCGCCCGGACCGGACGGACGATGACCCCGGAGGAGACCCTCCAGGACGACACCTACCGGCTGCTCGGCCAGATGCCGACGCTGGCCGCCTACGGCTACAAGAGTTCCGTCGGCCAGCCGTTCCTGTACGCCGACTCGTCGCTGTCCTACATCGAGAACTTCCTGCGGATGTCGTTCGGGCTGCCGACCGGGCCGTACCCCTTCGACGACGCCGTCACCCGGGCCCTCGACGTCCTGCTCGTCCTCCACGCCGACCATGAGCAGAACTGCTCCACGTCGACCGTCCGGATGGTGGGTTCCTCCGGCGCGAACATCTACGTCTCGGTCGCCGCCGGGGTGAGCGCGCTGTCCGGCCCGCTGCACGGCGGCGCCAACCAGGCGGTGCTGGAGATGCTGCAGGACATCCGGGACGAGGGCGGCGACGTCCAGTCCTACGTCAACAAGGTGAAGGACAAGAAGGACACCACCAAGCTGATGGGCTTCGGCCACCGGGTCTACAAGAACTACGACCCACGCGCCGCGATCGTGAAGAAGCACGCCGACGCGATCCTCAAGCGGATGACGGGCAACGACGAGCTGCTGGACATCGCGATGGCCCTGGAGGAGGCGGCCCTGGCCGACCCGTACTTCCAGGAGCGGAAGCTCTACCCCAACGTGGACTTCTACACCGGACTGATCTACCAGGCGATGGGGTTCCCGCAGAACATGTTCACGGTGCTGTTCGCGCTGGGCCGGCTGCCGGGCTGGATCGCGCACTACCGGGAGCAGTACAACGACCCGGCCACCAAGATCAACCGGCCGCGGCAGGTGTACATCGGCGAGACCATGCGGGACTACGTCCCGATCGACCAGCGCGGCTGAGACGCGGACGAGGCATCCTTCCACACCACGCCGGACGGCTGCCGCCGAACCCCCGGATCGGGGCGGGCGTTCGGACGCCCGGGACGTGTGTGCACCGTGTGATTGGTGCAGGTACGCGTTGGGTATCCGCTGACTATGATCGAGATGTCGACGCCGACCACCCCTGACCGGCGTCCGGCGTCGGCCAAAGGAGGTGGGAAGTGTTCGGTCAACCTCAGTTCGCGGCCCTGAACGCTCGCATCAACGACAAGCTCTCGCAGGTCGGCACCCTGGTCGTCGCGCACCGCGGCTCGGGCCACGCCAGCATCGCGGACAACACCGAACTGGCGGTGAGGGCCGCCCTGCGCAGCGGCGCGGACGTCATCGAGATCGACGTGGCCGCCTCCCGGGACGGGGAGTTCTACTGTTTCCACGACGGCGACGAGGCCGAGCTGCTCGGCGTCGACGCCAACCTGCAGACCCTCAGCGCGGCCGAGATCGACAAGCTCTCCTACCAGTGGGTCGACCGGCCGGGGCGCCGCACCAGCGTCGAGCGGCTGTTGCCGCTGCTCGAGACCTTCCGCGGCCAGACGTTGTTCAACATCGACCGGTCCTGGTGGCGTTGGCCGCAGCTGCTGCGGGCGCTGCGGGGGCTCAGCATGGCCGACCAGCTAATCCTGAAGTGCCCGGCCTGGGACGACATGGCGCTCGCCCGGTTGCGCGAGTTCGGTGTGAAGTACCCGTTCGTGCCGATCTGCGCCTCTCCCGACGATGTCTACCGGACGGTCGGTGACCCCGCGCTGAACACTGTCGGCGTCGAGCTGATCACCACCACCCAGCACCACCCGTGGTTCAGCGCGGAAGTGATCGAGGAGTTCCACCGCCTCGGGGTGTTCTGCTTCGTGAACACCGAGACCCTCACCACCGGCGTCCCGCTGTTCGGCGGCCTGGACGACGAGCTCGCGATCCTGCAGGGCCCCGACACCGCCTACGGGCCGCTGTTCGACCTGGGCGTGGACGCCGTCCAGACCGACTGGCCGTGGCTGGTCCGCGACTACCGCCAGGCCCGCCGGCTGGATCCGGACGCGACCCTCTCCGCGACCAGTCCGCCCGAACCGGCCGCGGTCTTCTGACCTCGGTGCGGCCGTGCCGGGTCGAGCGACCCGGCACGGCCTTGCCAGCGTCGATCAGTTGGCCAGGACCTTCTTCCACGCCCCCTCATAAGAGAGCGGGACGAACCCCATCGCCTCGTTGATGTCGAGCATCGGCCGGTTCTCCTCGGCGTTGTAGGTCATCACCCGCGGGGATTCCGGCACGAAGTCACGCCAGGCGAGCAGGTTCTCGCACTTGACGAGGGTGCCGAGCTGGTGGCCGCGATGCTCCTTGAGGACGAGGGTGTCCTCCTGGTGGCTCGCCTCACTCCGGTTCGCACCGATCGCGAGCTCGCTGAACGCCACCAGGCGTCCGCTCTCCAGGTGCTGCGCGGCAGCCACCCGGGTGGCCCGGCCGCCGGCGGTGAGGCGGGAGTCGAGCAGCGCGACGCGCGCCGCGTCCCACGCCTCCTCGTCGAACTCGAGGCCGGCGGCCGGGGCGTCGGTGGCCATCCGCGACTTCAACCAGGCGTAGTCGTCGACGAACTCGGGCGGGGTGGGAGCGAACCAGCCGACCACCCGGTAGCCGGTGGCGGCGAGCCTGGCCTTCTCCAGCAGCCCTTCCGCGGTGTCGAGCGGAGCCTGCAGGTCGAGGACCGAGCAGCGCTCGATCTGCTCGAGGGTGTAGCCCTGCCGGCGGTAGAAGCGTGCGGCGCGGTCGCCGGCCGGGATGCTCCCGAAGCCGGTCGGTGCCTCCAGCCGCTCCCCGGGGGCCTCGCGGTGTTCTGCCCAGGACTGCAGGACGGTGCGACCGTGCCCCGCGGCGGTGCGTTCGATCAGCTCGTAGGCCTGGCTGCCGATCCCCCGGCCGTGGAACTCGGCAAGCAACTCGACCTGCCAGTAGGCGCTTCGTGAGCCCGCCTCGAGGGGCAGGTCCACACCCGCGCGGCCGACCACGCGTCCGTTCACCACGACTACCCAGAAGTAGCGCAGCTGGTAGGGATCGGGGCCGAAGTGGGGCAGGAGCGCCTCGGCGGTCATGGCGTGGTCGTCGTGGCCGCTGACCTCACGGTAGACGCGGTTGCGGACCTCGACCATCTCGCGGAAGTCGTGGGCGTCGGCGTCGCTGAGCGAGGCCGGGATGGTGAGCGGCCGGATCTCGGCCTCGGGGACGGGGGTGGGCATCTTCGGGTCGCTCCTCGGATCGGCCCGGACGGCCCGGGGCGGATGGCCCCGGGCCGTTCGGGTCACTTCAGTTGCAGACGGTGCAGGGTGATTTCGCGGCGCAGGTTGACGGTGTCCAGCTCGTGTTCCAACGGGACGGACGCCAGGAAGCTGCGCACCCGGCGGATCAGGACGCTCACCCGGCTGGGCGACGTCGGGGGCAGGGCGATCGGGATCGCCAGCGCGGTGGTCGTCTCCTTCTTCGGAGACAGGGTGGTGGTCATGGTGGTCGGTTTCCTCTTGACGTGTTCGGGGTCGGGGATCGCCGGGCGACCGGCGGTCGGGATCGCATCCGGTGATGCGACGGTCCGGATCGTGAGGTCCGGGGCGACCGGCTGCTCCTGCAGCCACGTCGCCTCCGAACCTCGCTGGAGAGCGAGTGTGGACATGGGAATCCTCTGTTCAGTGGGTGACATGGGGACGTTTGGACGTGGTTGCGCCAAACGCCGTGGGAGCGTGCCGAGCACGCTGCAAGGCGATTAGGGCTTGCGGTGAGAATTGCCCGGGAAATGGGCAGACTTCGCCCCTGAGCGGGTCAGATGCCCGTCAGAGCGTTGGCACCGAGGAGCGTGGCCCGCTGCAAACGGGCATCAGCGACTTGCATGCCGTAGGTGAACTGAATCATCTCCAGGGGCCTCCTTTCATTCCTCGTAGGGCCAGCAGTGAAAACTACGCCAGGTCCGGCGGCGACGTCAAGGCGGATCGGCGATCATTTTGGTGATTTTCCCGGCGTCAAAATGACGGGGGTGCCCCGCCGCCGGCGCGGGGCACCCCTGGCTCCCTTGTCGGGACCGTCGGCCGGACCGGTCACGCCTCCGGCGGGATGTGGTGGTTGCCCCGGAACAGGTCCTCGGGGTCGTACAGGGCCTTGGCCCTGCGCAGCCGCGTCCAGTCGTCCTGACCCCAGAACCGGCTGGTGTCGGCGGGCTCCTCGACGAAGTTCGGGTACTCACCCGCCCGGTGCGGCAACACCATGGTGCGCAGTGCGGTGAGCGCACCCAGCAGCGGCTGCTCGGCCTCGGGGACCGGCACCACCCCGACCGCGTAGACGACGACCTCGCCCGGCAGGCAGTCCCGGGCGCCACCATCGGGATCCGGTCGTCCCGCCGCCCCGCCGAGGTGGCGGAACTGGGTCATCAGGATCGGGGAGTCCGGGCGGGCGACCAGGCCCGCCACCGCATCGATGGTGGAGTCAGGCAGCGCGTTGAGCAGCGCCGTCGCGCTGCACATCGGCATCGGCGAGGTCGGATCCATCGCCAGGTCTGCGATGGCGGCAGGCGGTTGCAGCCCGAACAGGTCGATCTCGGGGCCGAGCGCCCGGAGCGGCTCGAGCAGCGCGCGGCCGTCCGCCTCGTCTCCGAGGAACACGCCCATCACCGCGACCAGGGAGCGGCCCTGGAGCGGCTCGGGGATCTCGGGCAGCGGCGGCACGTGCAGGATCGTGGCCCAGGTGGTGAGTTCCTCGGGGAAGGACGGCAGCTGGCCGGTCCAGGTCCGCAGCACCTCGACCGAACGCTCCGCGGGGAAGAACATCACGCCGGCGTACATCCGGGTGACCGGCTGGACCTCGAACTCGAGCGCCGTGACGACCCCGAAGTTGCCGTTCCCGCCGCGCAGTGCCCAGAACAGCTCCGGCTCGTGGACGGCGTCGGTGCGCACCAGGTGGCCTTCGGCGGTGACGAGCTCGATCGCGGTGACGGCGCTCGCCTGGAGGCCGTGCTTGCGGGAGAGCCAGCCGATCCCGCCGCCGAGGGAGTAGCCGGCGATCCCGACCAGCGGGGACGAGCCGTGCAGGGCGGCGAAGCCGCGGTCGGAGAGCGGGCTGATGACGTCGCCCCACCGGGTCGCGGCGCCGACCCGCACGCGGTGGTTGGCGAGGTCGTACTCCACGCCGGTGAGCCTTGAGGTGTTGACGAGCAGCATCCCGGAGAGCCCGGCGTAGGCGCCGGCGTTGTGCCCGGTGCCCTGGGCTGCAACCTTCCAGCCACGGCTGCGGGCCAGGGCCACGGCGGCCGCGACCTCGCGCTCGTTGCGGGGAAGCGCGATCGCCTCCGGCCGGTGGTCGACGAGGAGGTTGAAGCCGCCTCGGGCCTCGTCCCAGCCGGGGTCGCCGGGGTAGAGGACGGTGCCGTTGCCTGTGGTGGTGTCGATTCGGGTCGCGACGATGGTCATCGTGGGGTTCCTGTCGTCCGATGCCCCACCAGCCTCGGTGCGGCGCACCCCACCAGCCATCAGGGAGCTACCCCATCCCCGACCCCAAGGTTTCGCCCCGGCGACCCGGGTGCGCGATCGGCGCGACCCCGCCGCGCCCACCACGAAGGGCGCGCCCGTGACCGGTGAACGCGGGAGCCGCTCCGGCCACGAGGCGACGGCGTCGACCAGCCCAGACACCAGACACCGGGCGCCGGGCGCCAGGCGCCTGGCGACGGCCGCGGGCGTCGCCGCTCTCCCCCACCGACAGCCAGCCCCCGTCGCCGACAGCCAGCCCCCAGCCGCGAGAGCCAGTGCCCAGGCGCTGGCTCTCGGCGATGAAGGATGGCCCTCGACGAGAGCCGCCGAGCAGGACGGCGCCGCCAGTCCGGACCAGAGCCAGGCAGCGAAGTCGTCGGTGGAACAGCCTCGCCGGCGAAGGGGGCGCGGAGTTCAGCCGGCGGCGGCCAGGACTCCCCCGAGCTCGCCGCGCGAGCGGATCCCGAGCTTGCGGTAGGCGCTGGACAGGTGCACCTCGACGGTCTTCGGCGTGACGTAGAGATCCTGGGCGATGTCCCGGTTGGCCCGGCCGGCGGCAGCCAGCTCGACCACCCGGCGCTCGCTCGGGGTGAGTGAGTCCATGCCGCTGATCGCGTCCCGGCGGGGACGCGCGCCCGCCGCCTGCAACTCCGCGCGCACCCGGGCCGCCATCGGCTCCACCCCGCAGGCGCTGGCCAGGTCGAGGGCTCGCAGCAGCGGCTCGCGGGCCTCCAACGGACGTCGGGCGCGGCGCAACGCGGCCCCGTACGCCTCCAGTGCCTGGCACAGTTCGAGGCGGTGGCAGGAGCTCTCCAGCACCTCGACGGCCTCCCTCCGGTGCGCCAGCCCCTCGTCCCCGCCGGTCAGCACCCCCACCACGCGCAGGCTTCGTCCCAGGTGCGCCGGCGCTCCGAACGCCCGGTTGACGGCGAGGTCCTCGAGGGCGAGCTCGAGCGCCTCGTCGCGGCGCCCCAGCCGCGCCAGCGCCGCAGCCCGCATCACCCGCCACCACAGCCGGCTCGAGTCCGCCCCGACCGCCGCCCTGGCCTCCATCGCGTACGTGATCGGGAGCGCCTCCTCGGCCCGGTCGAGGCCGAGCAGCAGCGAGGCCCGGGTTGCCGCCCACCACGACGAGGTGTTCTCGCCGGGATCGGTCGCACCGACCCGGTCGAACACCTCCAGTGCCTCGTCCAGCTGGCCCCGCTCGTACAGCAGGGACGCCAGGAAGCACCGCGCCGTGTCGACGGCCTGGTTGTTGTAGCCCCACACCGTGTAGCCCTCGATCGCGGCCCGGAGCATCTCCTCCCCCGCGGCCAGGTCGCCCTGCAGGTACTTGGCGTAGCCGAGCCACATGTTGATGGCGGAGACGGTGAACAACGACCCCCGCCGGTAGGCCTCGGCCAAGGCGGCCTCGTAGATCGGCAGCGCCTCCGGCCGGTCGGAGAAGACGATCGTGTTGGTCGCCGCGAACCAGATCAGGGTGGGGTCGGTCGCCCGGACCAGGTCGTCGGAGAGCGCACGCAACGCGATCCCGGACGCCTCCTCCGCGGCACCGTCGCTGCAGACCGCCTCCCAGGCCGCCATCGCGAGCAGGTGCCGGGCACCCGGCAGCGGCTCGTCGAGGGTCCGGTACTGGCGCAGCTCGGCGAGCCGGATCGGGTCACCGCCGCCGAAGTAGCCGGTCATGTACTCGAACGCCGACAGCCCTCGCCGCAGGTCGACCAGCTCCTCGGGCAGTTCCTCGATCGCCCGCCTGGCGAACGACGAGGCCGCCTCCGCCGAGTCGGTGAACAGCAACAGCCGGCAGAGCAGGCCCGCTGTGGCCGCCCTGGCTTCGGGGTCGACCTGCAGCTCGTAGGCCTCCCTGAGATGCGGGACGGCGTCCCGTCCGCTCACCAACGCCTCCGCGCTGCCGAGTTCGTACAGCAACTGGCCACGGTCGGCTGCCGCGGGCAGTTCCTCGACCGCACGGCGAAGGTAGGCGGCCGCGCTCTCGGGAGCCCCGGACCGCACCGCCGAGCCCGCCGCTGCCCGCAGCAGGTCTACCGCCCACTGCTGGCCAGCCGGCGGGCTGAGCAGCAACTGGGCGGCGGTGCGCTCCTCGCCGGCGCCGAGGTCGCGCAGGATGCCGGCGGCGGCGGAGTGCCGCCGGGCACGTTCGGACTGCGCCAGCTCGTGGTAGACCGCGTCGCGCACCAGCGGGTGGACGAACGCCAGCGGGGTGCCGTCCCGCAGGATCTCGGCGTCGGCCAGGGCACGGGCCGCGTCCCCGGCGACGACCTCGCTGACCCCGGCAAGCCGGGCGACGGCGGTCAGCTCGGCGCCCTCGTTCAGCACGGCGACGGCGGCCGCCACCGCGCCGGCGTCGGTGTCGAGTCGCGCCAGCCGCAGCAGCACCGTCCGCGAGACGGCGCGCGGCCCGATCTGGTGGACCCGGGCGGTGTGGCCGGCGTCCGGACGGATGCCCTCCGCCCGCAGCGCCGTCAGCAGCTGGGTGAGCAGCAGCGGGCTGCCGCCGGTCGACTCCAGGCAGACCTCGACGAACGCCGGCTCCGGCACCGCGCCGAGTTCGTCGGCGATGATCCTGGCCAGCGCGTCCGCGGTGAGCGGGCCGGGCCGCACGACCGTGACCGACGGATCGTGGCGCAGCGCGCCGAGCAGCACGGGGTCGGCGCCCGGCTCGCCGTCCCGCAGCCCTGCGACCAGCAGGACCGGCTGGCCCTCCAGCCGGCGGGCGAGGTACTCCAGGAAGCGCAGCGACGGGCGGTCGCACCAGTGCAGGTCGTCGACGCTCAACAGGACCGGCGCCTCCTCGGCGAGGTTCAGCACCAGCCAGTAGAGGCCGTGGAGGGTGGCGAAGCTGGCGCCGCCGGCGCCACCGTCCCCGGCGTCCGGGTCGCCGAACACGGCCCCGGCTGTGGCGGCGGCGCCGCGGAGCAGCCGCTCGCGCTGTTCCGTGGTCCCCAGCTCAGCCTCGAACAGCTGCCTGACAACGCCGAACGCGAAGTCCTGTTCGAGCTCGCTGCCGCGCGCGGTCAGGACGGTGACCCGCCCGCGGGAGCGACGCCGGAACTCGGCCAGCAGGCGGCTCTTGCCGATCCCTGCCGGACCCTCGACGAGCGCGAGCGACCCCTCGCCGTCGGTCGCCGCAGCCAGCCGCGCCTCGAGTTCGGCCAACTCGCGCGCACGCTCGAAGAGTCCCTCCACGCACAGGGATGCTAACCGGGCCGCACCCGCTCGTCTGTGCGCAATTTGGCGCGCCTCCGAACTCGGGTCCGTCCCGCCCGGGGGCCTGGGACCAACCGGAGTCCCGGTGGTGCCGGCCCGGGTGCTACTGCCTCCCGGAGCCGAGGTAGACGTCCCAGAGCTGGCCGAGGAACATCCGGCCGAAGTCGGCGATCGCGCCGACGCCGCCGGGCCCGTCCGCGGTGAACGTGGTCAGCTGCCGGGCGAAGTCCAGCGGACGGATCCTGAGGACGCCGGCGCCGAGCAGCCGCTCGTCCGCGCCACTGACGAGCGCCGTCCGGCTGGCGTCGTCCAGCGGTTCGAGGTGGCCGGCGAACAGCTGGACGAACAGTGTCGTGGTGTCGGACCACAGGTCGAAGCCACGATCGTCGCGCACCACCTTCTCGCCGACGAACGTCACCGGGCCGTGGTCGGTGGTGACCCACAGCCGGTAGCGCATCAGTCGGGTCTCGTCGGGCGTCCCCGGTGCGTCGACGAAGAGGTTGAACCAGCCCCGTTCGACCTCCCGTCGTCCGCCGGTCAGGGCGCCGTCCAGGTAGCCTGCGGCGGTGCCGGCGTGGGCCGGATCGGCGAGGAAGCCCTGGACGTCCGCGGCGGTGATGGTGAGTTCGAACATCAGGGTCTGGTCGGCCTCACGGCCCCGGGCGTAGCCGGTCTCGGGGTCGGTCTCCCCGGCCGTCGCGAACCCCTTCATCTGCTCGGTGAAAGCGACGGACGTGACCTCGGCCGGTTCAGCCATGGCTCCTCCCGGGATGTGGTTGGCTCATGCTAGGCAGCGGGCTCCGTCCGCGTCTGTGCGCAATTCCTGTGCGCCTCACAACGTCCCTTCAGACTGTGAGTTGCGGATCCCCCACACCGCTCAACTCACAGCTACGTCCGCGAGCCCCAGGGCGAGGGTTGCCGACCTCCACGGTGTGAGCAGAGGATCCCCCACACCCCTCAGCTCACAGCTTCATCCGCGAGCCTCCCAGACTGTGAGTTGCGGAGCCCCCACACCTCTCAGCTCACAGCGTGGCCGGCTGGGACGGCCGGAACACCTCAAGATTCCTCCCTCCTGGACGCTGCTGCGCCGCGGTTCCCGTCCCCTAGGCTGACCGACGTCGAGAGGAGTGACCATGCAGGTCGAGATCGCCGAGGAGCGGATCTTCGTGCTGGCCGACCGGTTCAGCCTCGACCACGCCGAGGGACGAGCGTGGGCGCGCCGCGCTGACGCGTTCGGCGCGGTCGCCAAGCTCGGCGGCCTGCTGAACCGCTCCGGCGCCGACGACTACGAGTGCGTCTACCGGGAGCGCCGGCTGCAGCCGTTCTGGCGGCTGCACGCCACCGGTGTCACCGAGTACGAGCGGACCCGCAGCTACGCCGTCCCGGTCGCGCCCGGGGTGCAGACCGTCCAGTTCGCCGGGGAGACGGTCACCGCCGACCAGGGCCAGCTCCGGCTGACCGGGCTGGAGTCGTGCCGGGAGGAGACTTCGCGGGAGTTCCTGTTCGACGGGCTCACCCGCGCCCAGACCCCGTCCCTGGCCAACTACCTGAAGTTCCCCGGTGCGGCGACAGAGGCCGACGTCCTCGCCGAGGCCGCGAACTCCGGAGTCGTGGTGGTGCCGCCGCAGAACAAGGCGTCGATGCTCGTCCGCGAGGTGGTCTCGGCCGCGATCGGCAAGGTGGACGCCGACCGCGTCCTCGAGGAGCGGGTCACCGTGGACGTCGTCGACCTGGTCTACCGCCCGGTCTACGCCTTCCGCTACACCCACGGCGGCAAGGACGGCGTGATCGAGTTCGACGGGCTGACCAGCGACATCCGTCCGGACGGCGCCACCTTCGAGCAGTACCTCGGCAAGGTGCTCGAACCCCGCTTCCTGCTGGACGTCGGCGTCGAGGCGGTGAACCTGTTCGTTCCGGGCACGCAACTGGTGCGCATGGTGGTCGAACACGGCGCGAAGCAGATCCAGCAGCGCAACCGGGAGTCTTGAGTTCAGGCGCGCCGCGCTCTGGTGCGTCCCTCCATCACCTGCTGGCACAGCATCACGGTCTCCGGCATCAGGTCGACGCCGAGTGCTCGAGCCTGCTGGCTGAGCCGCAGGACGTGGCGCTCGACAGCGGCCCGGTCGCCGGCGGCGTGCTCGGTGCGGATCCGAGCGCAGAGCAGCAACTCGTCGTCCGGGGCGACCACCAGCGCGCGGCTCGCCGCCCATCGGGCGAGGTCGAGGTCGCCGCTCGCCAGCGCCCGGTCGACCAGCACCAGGCCTGCGTCACGCAGCGTGGAGGAAATGTCGCTGCGAAGCTCCTCGGCCCAGTACCACTGCCCGGGGGCGGCGTCTGCCAGGACGTCGCCCCGGACCAGGTCGAGCGCCGAGACCAGGCCGTTGTCGCTGATCCGGTTGACGCCGGGACCGGTGAGCAGCCGCAGCCGCTGCACGTCCGAGGTCACCTCCGCGTGGAGCTGGATCCGGCCGGAGTAGGCATCCGGCAGGTACTGCCCGCCGTCGGGGCTGTCGCCGAGCCAGGAGCGCAGCCGGCTCATGTTGGACCTCCGGGTGCTCTCGGCGATCCCGAGCCCGGACGCCATTTCGGTGGCGGTGCGGCCCGGGTGCTCGTGGAGCCAGGTGCACATCTCGATCAGTTGCTGGCGGGCGCGCGCCGGCGCGGGCCCCGCCGCCCCGGTGAGGTCGATCGGCCCGATCAGCAGCAGGGTGGGTTGGCTGCCGGCGAGCCGGCGCAGGTTCACGATGTCCACAGGGTCCTCATCACGGTCTCGGGGCGGCAGGTGGCGCAGGTTGCCGGCGTCCTCCTCGCCCCACCACGGCGCGGGTTCGGTCGAATCGCTCTCGGCCACCCGGTACAGCGCCGCCACGGCCTCACGGGTGGCCTCGGGGACGGCGTGCGCGACCAGCGACTCTCCCCGGGGCAGCCGTCCCGACGGCCGCAGCGGGTCGCCGAACAGCTCCCACTCCGGGTTCTCTCCTGGCTCGGACGGAACCACAGCAGAGATCCCGAGACCCGTTCCCGACAGCAACTCGTCCAGCAGGGCGCGGTCGGTCTCCGGGAGCGGGTCGTGGAAGATGAACACCTCCGCGGCGACCGCCTCCGCACGGTCGGGATCGACCCGCAGCCGACGCAGCTCATCCCCGGCCAGCGCCGCCGAGCGGGCGGCGTGCCGGTGTTGCAGCAGGGCCGGCCCGGTGGCCCCCGGCACCCAGCTCGCTGTCCCGGAGGCCGACGCGCGGGCCAGCCCGGCGTCACCGCCCACCACGACCAGGGTGATTTCGGCGGCCCACGGTGCGCACCCGAGTTCGAGGGTCATTGCGGCCAGGCTCGACACCTGCAGCTCCCTGGATTCGGCGGCGACCCCGAGCACGCCGGAGTGCTCGAGGTCGACCAGCACGGTCTCGCCGCCGGGCATCATCCCGAGGCTGACCAGGGCCGGGTACGGGCAGGGGTGCCAGACCCCCTGCTGTGGAAGCTGCTGGTTCGCCGCCGCAGCGAGGATCCACGCGGTCTCGTCACCGCCGAACGGTGCCGGCGGACGACCGGCCGGTTCCGCCCACTGGAACAGGAGCCGGTCGGGGCCGAGGGTGACCTGGGCGAGCGCGGGCAGCGGTTCTCCGGTGAGGTGGTGGTGCCGGCCGATGGCGCGCAGCGCCGCGTCCAGTCGCCCCGCGTCGTCCTGACCCTGCCGGCGACCGAGCGCCGCCTCGAAGCGGGCGAGCTCTCCCACGGGTTGCGCGACCCGCCGGCCGGGTGGTCGCGCCCGGTGCTGCAGCAGCCGACGAGCCTGCCAGCCGCCCATCAGGCCGGCCGCGGCCAGTGCCGACAGCGTCCCCAGCAGGGCGAGGTCCGGGCCCGGTGTGGCCTCCCTCCCGGTGGCGTCGCGGCCGTGGTCGGGAGCCCCCGGGCCTGCCGTCGCCCCCGGCAGGGGACTCGGAGCCGACGGTTCCAGGCCGGCCGGTCCGTCCCCAGGTGGTACCGCCGGGGCGGACGCCGGGTCACCGGAGGCGGTGACGGTGGGCGCGGGAGCCGGTGGTTCGGCCTCGGCTGCCTGCTGCTCCTCCCGTCCGTGCCCGGCGTCTCGCCGGGTGAGTTCCCGCACCCGCGGCAGCTCCAGTTCCCAGCCGACCTCGATGTGGTCGGGATCCTCGATGAGTTCGGCATTGGCGTCTGCGATCCGCGGCCACAGCGACGACTTGCCCAGGTGCTCCAGTGCCAGTCCGCTGAGGGTGTCGCCCCGCACCACGGTGACTCGTTCCGGACCGGGCTCGGCGGGCACCGCCAGCAGGGTCCCCTCCGCGAGCTCGCCGGTGGGATCCGCGAGCGGGGCCGGGTTGAGCCGGGCGAGCTCCCGCCACCGGCGTCCGTCCCCGAGCAGTTGCTCGGCGAGGGTCCACACGTCGTCCCCCGCCTCGACGAGGTGGCTCGGACCGTCACCGGCAACAGACCGTGACGGTGCGGACGGCGACGCGGCGCGCTGGCCGGCACCATCGTCGGCGTCGACGGCCGGGATCGTCCGCGGCAGGCTCGGCGTCGCAGCCACCGGCGTGGGGGAAGCGGGTCCTGCCTGCGTGCCGACAGGTGCCGGTGCGGCCGAACCGGCGGCCATCCCGACAACCGCAAGCACCAGCCCGGCGCACACCGCCTGCAGCCCGCCCAGGAGGGGCAGGTTCACCGCGAACCTGTTCCCGCTGAGGTAGCGGACGAGTTCGGCCACCGTCGAGAGAGCGAACACCGCCCAGGCCACCCAGCCGGCGAGGGTGAGGACGGTCAGCAGCAGGGAACCGTCGCCCGCCCGCCACCAGCCCGCCCCCGGACCACCCCAGCCCAGCAACACCACCGGTGCCCCGACAATCACCGCCAGCATCGCCGCGAGCGCCGCGATCCCCCGCAGCCAGCGCATCAGCCCCTCCCTCGGTAGCTGTCGACGACCGAGGTGGCGTCGGCGCGCAACAGCAACTCCCCGGGCCAGCCGGGCACGATGACGTCGCCCAGCGGGACGGTGCAGCCGACCGAGACGCTGACCCCGGCCGGGGTCCCGGGAGGACTGGCCAGGCTGCGGGCATCCACGTCGTCACTGTAGCGCCCGCGCGCATTTGCCTGACAGGTGTCAGATAAAAGCGTACGGTGGAGGAGGACAGCGACGCCGGACGCGCGCCGCGGAAAGGTCACCATGTCCCGCTTCGACTCCACCGT
>JAVHXR010000319.1 GCA_031119515.1 Propionicimonas sp. | reverse complement strand
GGCGATGTCGAGCGCCGCGTCGAGCTCGACCCAGTCGGCGACCTTCGTGACGCCGACGCTCGAGCCCGCGCGCGCGGGCTTGACGAACACGGGCAGCCCGAGCGCCTCGATGCGGCGGCGCCAGCGGTCGCCGTCCTCGGCGAGACGGCGGCGCGTGACGCTGACCCACGGCGCGACCTCGATGCCCGCGGCCTGCAGCACCGTCTTCGTGAAGTGCTTGTCCATGCCGACGGCCGAGGCGAGCACGCCGTTGCCGACGTAGGGCAGGCCGATGAGCTCGAACATGCCCTGGATGGTGCCGTCCTCGCCGAACGGCCCGTGCAGCAGCGCGAACGCGAGGTCGACCCCCGCGACGTCCTCGAGCCGCTCCCCGGCGAGCGTCGCCACCTCGGCGCCGGCCGGACCGCGCAGCAGGACGGCGGCAGGCCCGTCCGCCACCTCGGGAAGCTGCCCGTCCACCACCTGGTAGCCGGCGACCGTCTCCTGCGGCACCCTCACCCACGCCCCGGAACGGGTGATGCCGACGGGTACGACCCGGTAGTGCTCGGGGTCGATGACCCGCAGCACGCCGCCGGCGGTGAGGCAGGAGATCTCGTGCTCCGAACTCACGCCTCCGAAGATCAGCGCGACGGTGGGACGGCGGTCGGTGACGGTCATCAGTCCTCATCTCGGGGTGCTCCCGAGCAGACTACAAGCCGCGGACGCCGGTCAGGTCACGGCGGGCGGCCGCGGTACCCGGCGGCCCAGCCGGGGGTCGAACCGGTCGGCCGGGGCGGGCACGCCCCGGATCCCGGCGACCTCGGCGGTGATCGCGGCCATCATCCGCCCGGTGGCCTCGCCGACCGCATCCTCGTCCTCGCGGCCGGCCAGATCCGACAGGTCCACCGCCGGCCCGGAGCGCAGCACGACTACCGGTCTGGGGACGAGCCTTGGCCACGCCGGCTTCTTGCCGCCGAGCAGCAGGCGGGCGCCCCACTGCCCGACCGGCACCAGGGGCGCCCCGGTGGCCAGGGCGAGCCGGGCGGCGCCCGGGTACCCCGACATCGGCCAGTCGTCGGGGTCGGTGGTGATGGTGCCCTCGGGGTAGACCAGCACGCACTCCCCCGCCCGCAGCGCGTCCCGCGCCGCGGCCAGCGAGGTCGCGGCGTCGTGGGTACCCCGCCGGACCGGGATCTGCCCGGTCGCGGCGACGATCCGGCCGACCAGCGGCACCGACCACAGCTGCGACTTGGCGAGGAACCGCGGCCAGCGTCCGCTCCAGATCAGGTAGTGGGCGACCACGACCGGGTCGGCGTTCGAGATGTGGTTGGCGACCACGATCACCCCGCCGGTGAGCGGGAGGTGGCGGGCGTCGTCCCAGTCCTGGACGGTGAGCCGGCGCAGCAGCCAGCCGGCGAAGACCGCGATCCGGCGGTAGAACGGCTGGACAGGATTGGGGTTGGCCACCCGCAGCGGGAGACCTGCCCTGGCTACCCGGCGGTCCGGGCGGGGAGCGTCCTGGGGAGCCATGCCGGCCGCCTTGCCTCGTAGGCCTCGATCTCGTCGACGTGCCGAAGGGTCAGGCCGATGTCGTCGAGCCCCTCCAGCAGCCGGTGCCGAGTGTAGTCATCGATGGTGAAGCCGTACACGGCATCGCCGGCGGTGACCGTGCGCCCCACCAGGTCGACGGTCAACTCCAGTCCCGGCGTCGCCTCCAGCGCGGCCCACAGCCGCTCGACGACGTCCTGCTCGACGGTCGCGATGACCAGCCCCGCCTTGCCGGAGTTGGAGCGGAAGATGTCGCCGAACCGGGAGCCGATGACGACCTTGAAGCCGTAGTTCTGCAGCGCCCAGACGGCGTGCTCCCGCGACGAGCCGGTGCCGAAGTCGGGCCCGGCCACGAGCACCGAGCCGACGGCGTAGGCAGGCTGGTTGAGCACGAACCCGGGGTCGGCCCGCCAGGCGGAGAACAGGCCGTCCTCGAAGCCGGTACGGGTGACCCGCTTGAGGTAGACCGCCGGGATGATCTGGTCGGTGTCGACATTGCTGCGGCGCAGCGGGACGCCGACCCCGGTGTGGGTGCTGAACTTGTCCATGTCAGGTCCTCTTTACAGGTCGGCCGGGGAGCTCAGGGTGCCGCGGATCGCGGTGGCCGCCGCGACCGGGGGCGAGACCAGGTGGGTTCGGCCGCCCTTGCCCTGCCTGCCCTCGAAGTTCCGGTTGGAGGTGGACGCGGCCCGCTCCCCCGGCGACAGCTGGTCGGGGTTCATCCCCAGGCACATCGAGCAGCCGGCGGCCCGCCACTCCGCGCCGAAGTCGAGGAAGACCTTGTCCAGGCCCTCGTCCTCGGCCTGCAGCCGGACCCGGGCCGAGCCCGGTACCACCAGCATCCGGACGCCGTCGGCGATCCGGTGGCCCCTCAGGACGGACGCCGCCAGCCGGAGGTCCTCGATCCGGCCGTTGGTGCAGGAGCCGAGGAAGACGGTGTCCACCCTGATGTCGCGCATCGGCGTCCCGGCGACCAGGTCCATGTAGGTGAGGGCACGCTCGGCGGCGGCGGAGTCGACCGGGTCCGAGAAGTCCGCCGGACTCGGTACGACGGCTCCCAGCGGCACCCCCTGGCCGGGGTTGGTCCCCCAGGTCACGAACGGGGTGAGCTGGGTGGCGTCGATGTCCACCTCGGTGTCGAAGACGGCGTCGGGGTCGGAGAAAAGGGTCCGCCAGTAGCTGACGGCGGCGTCCCAGTCCTCGCCCTGCGGGGCGTGCGGGCGGCCCTTCAGGTAGTCGAACGTGGTCTCGTCCGGTGCCATCATCCCGGCCTTGGCGCCCCACTCGATGCTCATGTTGCAGATCGTCATCCGGCCCTCCATGGAGAGGTTGCGGATGGTGTCGCCGCGGTACTCGACGATGTAGCCCTGGCCGCCGCCGGTGCCGACCTTCGCGATCAGGGTGAGGACGATGTCCTTGGCGGTGACGCCGTCCGGCAGTTCGCCGGTGACGTTGACGGCCATGGTCCTGGGACGGGCCTGCGGCAGGGTCTGGGTGGCGAGCACGTGCTCGACCTCGGAGGTGCCGATCCCGAACGCGAGCGCTCCGAAGGCGCCGTGGGTGGCGGTGTGGGAGTCGCCGCAGACCACCGTCAGCCCTGGCTGGGTGAGACCGAGCTGCGGGCCGATGATGTGGACGATGCCCTGGTCCTTGTCGCCCAGGGAGTGCCGGCGGACCCCGAACTCGTCGGTGTTGCGGCGCAGCGTGTCGACCTGGAGGCGGGAGACCGGGTCGGCGATCGGGGCGAGGATGTTCAGGGTCGGCGTGTTGTGGTCCTCGGTCGCCATCGTGAGGTCGGTGCGCCGGACCGGGCGTCCCGCCAGCCGCAGCCCGTCGAACGCCTGGGGGCTGGTGACCTCATGGACGAGGTGGAGGTCGATGTAGAGTAGGTCGGGTTCCCCCGGCGCCGTGCGGACGACGTGGTTCTCCCACACCTTGTCACTGAGTGTCTTCCCCATCGGGTCTCCAGATCGATTCCACGGCCGCTCTCCGCGGGCCTTCCAGCAGCGCTACCGTAGCAGACTTGCATTTCATGATGCGAGACGGCAGTATCACGGTATGGACAACTCTAGCGGCGTCGGCGTTCTCGACAAGGCGGCTCTCGTTCTCACCGCTCTCGAACAGGGTCCGACGACCCTCGCGGGGCTGGTAACCGCCACCGGCCTGGCCCGTCCCACCGCCCACCGGCTGGCCGTTGCGCTCGAACACCATCGGCTCGTGAGCCGCGACCTGCAGGGCAGGTTCGTGCTCGGCCCGCGGCTCACGGAACTCGCCTCCGCGGCCGGCGAGGACCGCTTGCTGGCGA
>JAVHXR010000318.1 GCA_031119515.1 Propionicimonas sp. | reverse complement strand
GGGGTGGGCGCCTGAGCCACCCCGGCCCGACCGGCGGGTCGGGTGCGGGTCACAACGCGAGGCCGTCGTAGCCGACCAGGATGACGCGGTCCGGCTCGTAGAACCGGAGCGGGTACTCGTTGGTCGGCAGGGCATGCAGGTAGAACCTCAGCGCCCCGTCGCCGGCAGGCTCGATCATGAGGTGACGCTGCGGCCTCGCCGCGGTGACCCGGTTGTGCATGACGTCGTACACGTAGCGGACCAGATCCGTGCCGTGGTGCGGCCGCCCGCCCGGCCGGCGCAGCAGGCCGCCCTGGCGCCGGTACTCGGGACGGACCGCGATGTAGGCCAGGTAGTCGTACTGGTCCTCGGGGTAGCTCATCACGATCGCGCCGCCCACAATCCCTTCCGGCGCCGTCCCGGGGGCCGGGGTCGCCCGGCGCAGGAAAGCCGTCGTCTCGGGGAAGTCGCTCCACAGCTTGTGGGCGGACCTGCCGATCGGGAAGGCGGTGGCGAGGGTGTCCCGCAGCGCCTGGCGGTCCGGCTTGGAGAGGTCGCGGTAGGCCCTGTGCTCGTTGTGGAACCGCGTCACGGGATCCTGGGACCGGTCCGCCCGGTTCCGTCCGGCCATCACGACGGTCCGGCCGGGCCGCGGCCGTCCGGAGACGTCACCCGGCCAGTGGCAGGGTGCAAGCGTCGCGCACGCACGAGTGCCGATCCTTCCAGCAAGCCCGCCCTCCCCGGGTCCGATCCGTGGGAGATCCTCTCACCCGGCGGACGGGCTCGCGCGGGACGCGCCGTGGGCGTGGCCCAGGTGGCCGGCCGGGACCGACCGGGCCCGGCCGTCAGTCGGCCGGCTTGCCCCACACGTGCGCGCCGCCCCAGTCGACCACCACCGCCGGCTCGTCGCCCACCACCCAGCCGTCGTGCCCCGGCGGCAGCACGTTGACCTCGCCGGCGCCGACCTCGAACTCGCTGCCGTCGGCCATCCGGCTGTGCACCCTGCCGGAGATCACGTACTGGAAGTGCGGCGCCTGGCACAGCTCGGTGCCCACCTTCGGCTTGACGTGCACAGACCAGCGCCAGCCGGGCTGCAGGGTGAGCAGCGCCACCTGCCCGCCACCGATGTTCACCACGTCCGCGCGCCCGAGCGGGAACTCGCGGACCTCGTCAGGGCTGGCGAAACTCTTCGACTCCGGACCGCCCATCGCCCTCTCCTCTCACCCCGGAGACCCGTGCCGGGACTCCACTCCTCATCGTGCGCTCACGCGGGAGGTCGGTGACACAGCAGTTCTGCCCCCGTCCGACCACGGACCCGGGCAGGCGCCGACCCGTGGGCCGGAGCGCACTCAGGGACGGGCAGGCAGTTGCTGCAGCGCCCAGCCGTTGCCGTCGGGGTCGCTGAAGAAGACGAAGCGCCCCCACGGCTGGTCGTCGACCTCGCTCGCGGCGACGCCGTGTGCCACCAGCGCGCTGCGCGCCTCCTCGATGTCGGCGACGACCATCTGGATGCCCTGCTGGGAGCCGGGTGCCATCTCGGTGATCCCGTCCCCGATCACTATCGAGCAGGCGGAGCCGGGCGGTGTCAGCTGGACGAACCTGAGGGTGTCGTCGACGCGGTGGTCGTGGTCGGCGTTGAAACCGACCTGGTCCACGTAGAACGCCTTCGCCCGGTCGACGTCAGTGACCGGGACGGCGAGCAACTCGATCTTCCAGTCCATGGTGCTTCCTTTCTCGACGGGATCGACGCTAGTCGCGATCCCGGTCAGCTGCTGTCCTCGAGCCGGGATGACCGACACTGGCGGGGGGCGGGTTGGGACCGCGACAGTAGGGTTTGTCCATGAGGCGGTGGAGAGCCGCGGTCTGTGGCCTGGCGGCCGTCACCTGCGGCGCCGGGCTGGGCGAGGCCGTCGCCGTCCTCACCGGCGCGGCGAGCCCGATCGGTGCGATCGGCGACGCGGTGATCGACGCCACCCCGCCCTGGGCCAAGGAGCTCGCGATCTCGCTGTTCGGCACCGCCGACAAGGCGGTGCTCGTGGTCTCGGTCTGCCTGGTGATGCTGGCGATCGCCGCCGGTGCCGGGATCTGGGACGCGCGGCGCCCGCCGGCCGGCCGGATCGTCGTCGCGACGGCCGCCCTTGTCGGCGTGGCGGTGGTCCTGACCCGCCCGGACGCCGCACCGCTCGACGCCGTGCCTGCGGTGCTCGCCGGCGTGGTGTCGGTCTGCCTGCTCGGCCCGCTGATCCAGCGGGCTGCTCCGGTCGACGCCGCGCTCAGTTCCGGTGCGACCGACGCCGCCGGAGTATCACGACGCAGCTTCGTGGCATGGACGGCAGGAGCCGGAGCGCTCGGCGTCCTGGCTGGTCTCGGGGCGCTGGCGGTCAGGCTCGGCGGCAGCGCCGCCCAGGCGGTGCGCTCGGCGATCCGTCTGCCGGCTCCTGCGGTCACCGCACCACCGGTGCCGCCAGGAGCCGCGCTCGCCGTCGAGGGCCTCGGCCCGCTGATCACGCCGAACGCCGACTTCTACCGCATCGACACGGCGCTGCTCGTGCCCGAGGTCGATCCGTCCACCTGGTCGCTGCGGATCCACGGCCTGGTGGACCACGAGGTCGCACTGAGCTGGCAGGAGTTGCTCGCGCTGCCGCTGGAGGAGAGCACCACCACCTTGATGTGCGTGTCCAACCCGGTCGGTGGCGAACTCATCGGCAACGCGGTCTGGCTCGGCTACCCGATCCGGCACCTGCTCGCCCTGGCCCGGCCGCAACCCGGCGCCGACATGGTGCTGTCGACCTCGGCGGACGGGTTCACCGCGTCCACCCCGCTGGAGGTGCTCACCGACGACCGCAACGCCATCCTCGCCGTCGGCATGAACGGCGAACCACTGCCGCCCGAGCACGGCTTCCCGGTACGGATGGTGGTGCCGGGGCTGTACGGCTACGTGTCCGCGACGAAGTGGGTGGTGGACCTGGAGGTGACCCGGTTCGCCGACGCGAAGGCGTACTGGACGCGCAACGGCTGGTCGGAGCGAGGACCGGTCAAGTTGTCCTCGCGGATCGACGTCCCGCGGGCAGGTGCCGCCCTCGCCGCCGGTGATCGCGTGATCGCCGGGGTCGCATGGAAACAGCACACCGGCGTCGGCGGGGTGGAGGTGCAGGTCGACGGCGGCCCGTGGACGCCCGCCGTCCTGGCGACGGCGATCTCGGCCGACACCTGGGTGCAGTGGAGCCTGCCGTGGCGCGCCGAGCGCGGGTCGCACACCATCCGATGCCGGGCGACCGGGGCCGACGGGGAGCAGCAGACCGGCGAGGTCCGCCCGGTCGTCCCCGACGGTGCCACCGGCTGGGACGAGATCTCGGTGCAGGTCGGCTGAGCGGCCGCACCCGCCGCCCCACCTCGTCCGGCAGGGCGGGTCCGGCCGCGCCAGCGGGGCGATGTCCGGGCGCTGCCTGCCATGGCGCGCACCGGAGGCGCCGCTCGTGCCGGTCCCGCCGCCGGAGTCCCCAGGACTCGTCCTGGCCCACGCCGCCGCCAGGGGCGGGTTGCCCGTCCTCGCCGTGGGGCCCCCACCGGACGATCTGGTGATCGGACCGCGCAGCCCGACACCGGGCTCTAGAGTCGGTGCTGAAGCACACCCACCGGAGGTCGACACATGGGATCCAGCCTGCAACGTCACGGCGTCATCGAGGAGTTGGCGTTCTCGCTGGCCGTCGAGGCAGGGGACTTCGTCTACCTGAGCTTCTGCGTCGGCAACGTCGGCCAGGGCGTGGAGGCCCAGGTCCACGGTGCGCTGGACGAGCTGGCCGACCGCCTGGAGCGCCTCGGGCTCGGGCTGGACGACGTGGTGCAGGTGGACGC
>JAVHXR010000317.1:2871-3839 GCA_031119515.1 Propionicimonas sp. | reverse complement strand
CCCCAGTACACGGGTGAGGGCAGCGGCGGCGCGGGTGCGTACCAGCTCGGCGGCGATGTCGAGGACGCTGCGGCCAGTGCCGGTGAGGGTCAGGGTCGCCGCTCGCGCATCGCGCGGATCGACGGTGCGGGTGATGTGGCCGCGGTCTTCCACCCGGGTGGCGATCTTCCCGGCGCCGCTGGGCGAGATCCGCAACCCGTCGGCGACGTCTTTCACACCGCACGAACCGAGTCGGTCGATCACCCGCAGCACCTCATACTCCGGCAGTGTGATCCCCGCGTGGCGTGTCACGGCGTCCGCGGCGTCGGCCCACAAGACCGTCTCCACCCGGATCAGATCATCGAACACCTGCCCGGCATCCACCCCGCCCACGACCGGGGGCACCACGGCCTCGCGACGCTGCTCGGCGGACGCGGGAACAGGTTCGGCGGTCCTGGTGGCGGCTTGCAGTTCGGCGTCCAGGTCGAGGGATTCCAGCAGGGTGCGCCCGGCGGGCGTGAGGATGGTCTCCACGCCGCGGCCGTCGGTGGCGCAGGGGCTGCGCTGGACCAACTGCCGAGCTTCGAGTGAACTGATCGCCCGGGAGACGCGGCTGATCGTCAGTGCGGTGCGGGTGGCGATCTCACCCACGCGCATGCTCGCCCCGTCGGCGGTGGCGAGCGCGACCAGGGTTCCGAACTCTGCCAGGCTCAGCGCGGCCGTCGCCTGCAGCTCGCGCTCCAGCACCTGGGGCGCGGCGGCGCGCTGCACGGCTCCCGACCAGGCACGGAGCCGATCCGCCGGTGCGTCGTCTTCTCGCAAGTTGCAATCCTCATCTCGCATGTTCTTGCGTGTGCAAGAATACCAGACGGGCGTTGTTGCGCCCGCAACTAATTCTCTCCTACCTCCGAAGGAAGCAACCATGGCTTTGAAGATCGCGATCATCCTCGGCAGCACCCGTCCGGGCCGCAACGGCAAGGCCGTCGCCG
>JAVHXR010000317.1:0-2861 GCA_031119515.1 Propionicimonas sp. | reverse complement strand
AGGCCTCGCAGAAGGCCATCCGCAGTGCCGTCAAGCAGGCGCAGAAGCGCACCGACGCCGACTACGAGCTGGTGGATCTGGCTGACTATCCGCTGCCCCACTTGGACGAGGCGCTGCCGCCGTCGTTCGGCCAGTACCAGGGCGAGCACACCAAGGCATGGGCGGCGAAGATCGCCGAGTTCGATGGGTTCGTCTTCGTCACACCCGAGTACAACCACGGCACCACTGGGGTGTTGAAGAACGCGCTGGACTACCTCTCGGCCGAGTGGGCCAACAAGGCCGCCGCGTTCGTCGGCTACGGCGTCGTCGGCGGTGCGCGTGCGGTCGAGCACCTGCGCCTGGTCACCGCGGAGTTGCAGATCGCCGGGGTGCGTCAGGGCCTGTACTTCTCCCTGGTCACGGACTTCGAGAACTTCTCCGTCTTCACGCCCGGCGACTACCAGCTGCCCTACGCCGAGACCCTGTTCACTCAGCTGGAGGCGTGGGCCGGCGCGCTGAAGCCGCTGCGTTGAACGCGCCGCTGAGGGTCACCGCTGCCGTCGCCCGGGAGCACGGCCAGTCGCTGCTGGTCGAGGAGCTCGATCTGGACGAGGTGCGACCCAATGAAGTGCGGGTGCGGATCGTATCGGCGGGGGTGTGCAACACCGACGCGCACGTCATCGCCGGGATGATGCCCACCCCGCTGCCGGCCGTCCTCGGCCA
The DNA here is from genome assembly GCA_031119515.1 of Propionicimonas sp. Taxonomy (GTDB): domain Bacteria; phylum Actinomycetota; class Actinomycetes; order Propionibacteriales; family Propionibacteriaceae; genus Propionicimonas. The sequence goes on along the minus strand of JAVHXR010000317.1, from coordinate 2,159 downwards.
TGAGGGCGCCGGGATCGTCGAGGCGGTCGGCTCCGGGGTGCGCAGCGTGAGCGTCGGGGACCACGTGGTGCTCGCCGCCGCCTACTGCGGCGTGTGCCGGCGGTGCCGGGCCGGGGAGATGGCGTACTGCGAGAACCTGTTCGCGGAGGACTTCGGCGGCCGCCGCCGCGACGGCTCGACCTCCCTCAGCAAGGACGGGCAGCAGGTCTCCTCACACTTCTTCGGCCAGTCCTCGTTCGCCACCTACGCGAACGTGGTCGAGGAGAGCGTGGTGCGCGTGGACCCGGACGTGCCGCTGGAACACCTGGGACCGCTCGGCTGCGGCATCAACACCGGCGCCGGCACGGTCCTCAACGAACTGCGGCCACCAGCCGGCAGCTCCCTGGTCGTGTTCGGGACCGGCGCGGTCGGGGCTGCAGCGATCATGGCCGCGGTCGTCGCCGGATGCACCACGATCATCGCCGTCGACATCGTCGACTCCCGCCTGGAGCTCGCCCGTGAGCTCGGCGCGACGCACACGATCAACTCCCAGGGCGCCGACATCGTGGCGGAGCTGAAAGCGATCACCGCCGGCGACGGCGTGAACTATGCCATCGACACCACCGCCCGCCCGGAGCTGCTCCGAGCCGCGGCGGATGCCCTCGCCGTGCGCGGCACGCTCGTCCTTGTCGGCGCAGCCCCGTCGGGACGGGAGGTGCCATTCGAGATCGGCGACTCGCTGATCAAGGGATGGACGTTCAAGACCGTCGTCCAGGGCTCCTCGGTTCCCCAGGTGTTCATCCCGCACCTGATCGACCTATGGCGAGCGGGCCGGTTCCCGTTCGAAAAGCTGATCGGCGAGTACAGCCTCGATCAGATCAACACGGCTTTCGAGGACTCCCGCGCCGGCACCACCGTCAAGCCCGTCATCCTCATGGACGCCGCCTGACCTCACGCGTGGCCTGTGCGCGGACACCCGAAGCTCGCGCCCAGGCCACCCCTATCCGCGACGCGGCCGACCGAGTGATCGCCTCCGTCGCCACAGCGGGCGTTCACTCGGCGACGGTTCCCAGGGTTCCTATCCGAGTGATGATCTGGTCTCCGAGATCGCGTACGGCGATCATCTGCTCAGGTTCCAGGACGTGCTGCATCACCGTGGCGACGGCGGCCGCATGGCGTCGACCCACTTGCCGTTGGATACGGCGGCCCTCCGCGGTGAGCTGCAACCGGCTCGCGCGGCGGTCACTGTGATGGACGTCCCGGTCGATCAGGCCGCGGTCGACCAGACGGCTGATCAGCCGAGAGACACCCCCCTGGGTCATCAGGATGTTCTGGTTGACCTCGACCATGCTCAATCCGTCCGGGGCCTTGGCAAGGGTGTAGAGGACGTCGTACTCGTTCTGGGAGACCTCCGCCCACACGTCATCGGCGGCGAAGCGGCGCATCAGCAGCACCTGCGCACGAAACAACGCCTCCCACGCCTCGTTGGCCAGCCGCGTCTGCGCACCCATGATGACTCCCTTAGTCCGCGCCGGCACCGAACGCGCAACCTAGTTGGGGCGATGCGCGCTGATACATGTCTCCTCATGCATGTTACGGCCTTGTTCACGGGTCCGTGCCAGCGGAAGCGGGGGCACTCGACGCGCTGAAATTTTGTATTACATGGAATCTTTCTCCCAGAGGAGCGGTTGCAGCAAGCAGGAGATTCCGTTCCTCCGGCGCATGCGTCTGGGGCCGATTCTCACCCCCGACGATGCGGTCGCACCGCCTGGAACACCACAAGAACGAAGGATTGAGAATGTCTGAGAACAAGGTTGCTCTGATCACCGGCGCGGGTCAGGGCATCGGGCGTGGGATCGCGTTGAAGCTCGCCGCCGACGGGTTCGACATCGCCGTCGTCGACCTGCCCTTCCAACAGGACAAGGCCGCAGGCGTGGTCGCGGAGCTCGAGGCCTTGGGGCGCAAGGCGATCTTCATCCCCGCGGACGTGTCGAAGAAGGACGACATCGCCGCGGCGGTGGACCGGGCCGCGACGGAGCTGGGGAGCTTCGACGTGGCCCTCGGCATCGGCCTGCTGTGGGCGGCGTGGCAGCCCCGCCGGGCCCTCGGGCTCCTGCCGATGGTCGTGGCCCTGGCCGGGACGATGGTCGTGACCGCCACCATCGACATCGTGCGGGGCG
>JAVHXR010000316.1 GCA_031119515.1 Propionicimonas sp. | reverse complement strand
GGCTGGCGCGAGCGGTGTTCGGGCTCGGGATGCTGGTCGTCGTGCTCGGCACCGTGGTCACCGGTGCCGGCCCGAACAGCGGAGACGGCGGGGCCGAACGCAACGGGCTGTCGCCCGAGCTGACCGCGCGGATCCACTCCCTCAGCGTCTGGGCGATGCTGCTGAGCCTCGCGGCGCTGCTGCTCGTCGCCCGCAGGCTCGCCCCGGTGCGACGGGCCGGCCTGCTGGTGGCGGGGATCTCGCTGCTGCAGGGTGCCGTCGGCTACAGCCAGTACTTCCTCGGCAACCCGCCTGCGCTGGTGGCCGTCCACATGGCAGGGACGGCGCTGTTCGCCGCTGCCGCCGCCCACCTCGCCTGCTCCGTCCGGCCGGCCGTCGCGACGCCGGTCCCCGGCGACGACTCCGCGATCGCGGCGGCGCGCTGACCGCCCCGCCGCGCCCGGCTTTGACACGATGGGGCGGTGGACCTGCAGACCCATCGCGACGCGCTCGCCGCGTCGGTGCTCGCGACCCCCGGTGTCACCGGCTTCGCCTACTTCGGCTCGGCGGCGTCGGCGGCGGCGCACCGGCGCGACGAGTGGTCGGACCTCGACTTCGCCGTCTTCCATGCCGACGGCGCCGACCGGGTGGGACGGGACTGGCCGTTCCTTCCGTTCCGTGAACACCTGGTCCTGACCGCGCGGGAGAGCCACGGCGGCGGGGTCGCGCTCTACGACGACGGGATCCTGTACGAGTTCGGCGCCGGGCGTCCCTGGCAGCTGCGCGACCCGTCCTGCGAAGTGCTGCTGGACGGGGGCGAGTTCGACTACCTCCCGCCGGACCAGCCGCCGGACGCGATCGCCCAGATCCGCCTGTTCCTGGTCAAGCTCTACATCGGAATGGGGAGGGTGCGGCGGGGCGAGCGCCTCGCCGGCGGCGTCCAGATCCGGTACCACGCCGTCACCTGCCTCGCCGAGACGCTGCGGCAGCGGCTGGCGCCGGACGCCGAGCGCAATCCGTTCGATCCGCTCCGCCGGCTCGAGGGGGCGCTCCCGGAGCCGGCAGGACGGCTCGCCGACCTCCTCGACTGCGAACTCGAGACCTGCGCCCGCGGGCTGTTCGACCTCGCCCGGGACACCCTCGAACCCGGGTGGCCGGAGTTCCCCGGGCGGGCCGCCGACACCATCGCGGGACGCCTCGGGTGGTCCCCGCCGGCCTGACCGGCGGTCAGCCCGCCATCCAGTCGAGCCCGCGGCGCCGCTCGGAGTGGGCCAGGCGAGCGAGTTCGAGCAGCCGCTCCACCGTGACCACCCCGCGGTGGCTCTGGCCGACGTCGGTGACCTGGACCGCGGCTGCGGCGGCCTCCTGCGGGCCGACCACGGCGATCAGGTGGCAGCGCCGGCGCCGGGCTTCCCGGATCCTCGCCCCCAGCGGCCCCTCGTGGTCGACCACCGCCCGCTGCCCACCGGCCCGCAGCCGGTCGGCGAGGTCCCGGGCGCGGGCGTCCTGCTCCTCCCCCACCGGCAGGACCGCCACCTGGACCGGCGCCAGCCAGAACGGCAGCCGTCCCTGGTAGCGCTCGAGCAGGGCGGCGACGACCCGCTCCATCGACCCCACCGTGCCGCGGTGGATCATCACCACCCGGTGTCGGCGGCCGTCCGGGCCGGTGTAGCCGAGGTCGAAGCGCTCGGGCTGGTTGAAGTCGAACTGGACGGTCGCGATCGTCTCCTCGTGCCCGCGCCCGTCGCGCACCTGGAGGTCGATCTTCGGCCCGTAGAAGGCTGCCTCTCCCGGAGCGTCGACGAGCGGGAGCCCCGCCTCGGCGAGCACCTCCCCGGCCGCTGCCCTGAGCTCGTCCTCGGCCCAGCGCCACTGCTCGGCCGAGCCCAGCCAGCCGTCGGAGTCGTCCCGCCGGGAGAGCCGGGCGTAGTCCACCCGCAGGCCGAGGACCTGCTGCGCCCGCAGTGCCGTCCGCAGCCCGCGGGCGGCCTCGGCGGCGGCCTGGTCCGGCCGGCAGAAGACGTGGGTGTCGTCGAGGTTGATCTGCCGCACCCGGCTCAGCCCCGACAGCACTCCGGATCGCTCGGCCCGGAACATCGCGCCCAGCTCGTTCAGCCGGAGCGGCAGTTCCCGGTAGGAGTGCTGGTCGGCGGCGTACACCAGCGCGTGGTGCGGGCAGTTCGCGGGCCGTAGCACGACCTCGTCCTCGCCCAGCCGGATCGGCGCGAACATGTCGGCGGCGAACTTGGCCAGGTGCCCCGAGCGTTCGAAGAGCTCGCGCTTGCCGAGCACGGGGGTGTAGACGTCGACGCACCCGTCGGCGTGCGCGAGGTCCTTGGCGAGGCGCTGGAGTTCCTCCCGGATCGCGGCGCCGTCCGGCAACCACAGCGGCAGGCCGGCTCCGGCGAGCGGGTCCGAGGCGAATACCCGCAGATCGCGGTTGAGGTCGCGGTGGTCTTCCATCTGGTGTCCTTTGGGTCGGTGGAGCCCGGCCTCGGGAACACCACAGCCCCGGAGTCGGACTCCGGGGCTGTCGAGAAAGGTGGGTGCGGTCAGCAGGCGCCGGAGGTGACCGGCGCGGTAGTCAGCTGGATGGACCGCATGCGATCACGCTAGCACGGCCCGGCGGGACCGGCGCGATGGGATGATCCAGGGGTGCACGTCGCAGCGACAGGGATCGGACCACCGCTCCTGCTGCTGCACGGTGCCGGGGTCGCCGGCTGGATGTGGCAGCCCGTCCTGGACGCGCTCGGCGGCGACGTCGGAGCGATCGTCCCCGACCTGCCGGGGCATGGCCACAACGCCGCCACGCCCTACCGCTCGCACCTGTCCACCGTCGCCGGGCTGTCCGGCCTGCTCGAGGCCAGGTGTCCGGACGGGGCGGTGGTCGCAGGGTTCTCCCTCGGCGGCCAGCTCGCCGTCCTGCTGGCCGCGACCCGGCCCGACCTGGTCCGCGGGGTCGCCGTGCTGAGCGCCCAGACCGTGCCGGTCCCGCTGGAACGCCTCACCCTCGCGCTGGTGGCGGCGAGCGCACCGCTCGCGGCGCGGCCAGGGTTCGCCCGCCGCCAGGCCGCCCAGCTCGGCGTCCCTGACAGCCTGCGCGACGCCTATGTCCGGGACAGCGCACAGGTGCACCCCGACACCCTGGTCACGACGGTCGCCGAGAACCTCCGCTTCCGGCTGCCGCCGGGGTGGCCGACCTACCCGGGACGGGCCGTGGTGGCCGTCGGTGGGCGGGAGCGACGGGTGATGCGGGACTCGGCCCTCGCCACCGTGGCCGGGCTGGCCGGGAGCTCGCTGCTGATCGCGTCCGAGTGCGGCCACGACCTGCCCTGGCGTCGCCCCGACGTCGTCGCGGGGATCCTGCGGGCGCTCTGCCACCCGGTCCGCTGACCCCGCCAGGGGCTCCCCCGGCTCCGGCCGGGACAGTCGCGGCTAGAACACCAGCGGGTCGATGGCCGCCGCGATGAAGACCAGGGCGAGGTAGCTGTTGGACAGGTGGAACAGCCGCATCGGCTTCAGCTGCGCGTCGACACGTCCGGCCCGGGCCCGTCGCAGCAGCGCCACGGACTCGCCGACCATCACCGCGCCACAGGCGGCGGCGACGACCGGGTACAGCCAGCCGGTTCCGGCGACCGGCCACAGCGCGAGGCTGACCGCCACCGTCAGGACGGTGTAGGCGAGGATCCGGACCGCGACCGCCACCGGCGGCAGCACCACCGGCAGCATCGGGACGTGGGCGGCGGTGTAGTCCTCGCGGTAGCGCAGGGCCAGCGCCCAGGTGTGCGGGGGCGTCCAGGCGAACACGATCGCGAACAGCACCAGCGGCGTCCACGCCACCGAGCCGGTGACCGCGGTCCAGC
>JAVHXR010000315.1 GCA_031119515.1 Propionicimonas sp. | reverse complement strand
CCTTCCTGCTCACTCCTCGTCGCGCGGTGGCCGCCTGAACCCGGCAGCGCGGCCCGGACGCCGGAACGCCAGCAACCGGCGCAGCCTCGCCACCGCGAGGGTGGGCGGCTCTGGACGGGTGAAGGCCCACTCCGGGTCGGTCAGCATCCTGGCGCCGGCCAGGCCGGCGATCATCGCGATCGCCACCAGCACGGTCGAGACGCCGGACTCGATGGCGGCAAGCACGTCTGCCTGGTCGAAGTAGAGCAGGGTCCGCAGCGCCGAGGCGCCTGGGATGACCACGAGCACCACGGGCACGGTCATGATGATCTTGGTCATGTCGAACCACTTCGCGACCAGGGCGCAGGCCAGGCCCATCAGGAAGCAGGCGATGAAGGTAGCGACGTGCGGGCGGACGCCCTGCTCGAGCATCAGCAGCCGGGGCAGGTTCCCGACCGCGGCGATCAGGCCGGAGGCGACCGCCATCCGCAGCGGGCTGTTGAACATCGTCGCCCAGCCGAAGACGGCGAAGAAGCCTGCCACGACCGCGGCGGCCAGCAGTAGCGCTGGTGGCGCGTCGATCGGCGGGACGGGCGCGGCGGACAGCCCCGACAAGGTGGCCACCAGCCAGACGCCGATCGTGATCGCGAGCAGCACCATCCCGGCGTAGACCAGCCGGGGGATGCCGGCCATCAGGTCGATCCGGGTGAGGTCGAGCCCGGCGGTGACGAGCGGGAAGCCCGGGATGAGGAAGATGCAGGCGCTGATGAAGCCGGCCGCCGCGCGTGGGCTGGGCGCGCCGAGCGCGAGGGTGAGCAGGGCGCTGAACCCGACGTACAGGGCGGAGGCGGCCGCGGCGGAGATCAGCACGGTCGCCAGGTGGTTGAGCTGGAAGGATCCCATCCGGCGGTGCAGCAGGTAGGCCAGCGCGGACGCGGGCACCACCGCCGCGACCTCTCGCCAGCCGCCGTTGTTGAGCACCGCTATCGAGGCGCAGGCCAGCGCGACCAGGAGGATCAGCGCCCACTCCGGGTACAGCCGGGGGGTCTGCTCGATCTCCCGCAGCCGGGCCTCCACCTCGCCGACGGTGGCGCGCTCCGGCAGGGTGTTGCCGAGGTCCTGGAGCATCGCTATCCGGTGGGCGTTCACCCCGGGGTTGGGGATCTCTGCGACCTGGGTGCGGAAGGTGCTGCGTCGGCGGACGGTGAGCACGATCGAGGTGAAGCTGACCTCGGCGTTGAGCCGGCGGATCCCGACCGTGCTCGCGACCGACTGCATCAGTTCCCGCACCCGCAGCCCGCTGGTGCCGGCGCCGAGCATCAGGATGCCTGCCTTGAGGACGACGTCCGAGCGCCGGATCAGGTGGGTGGGCTCGAGCGCATCCTCGTACTCGTGCTCGTCGAGGATGGGTGGGTTGGCAGTGTCGTCACCGGCCATGCCCCAACGCTATGCCCTCGGCGGCGGTACCGGCCTCACTGCCCGCCGGCCAGCGGCTGCTTCTGGGGGTACACGGTCTCGCCCCGCTCGAGCATCCCGAGGTACCGCTCGATGTTGCGGGCCCTGGCCGGCGGGGTCTTCACGTGGTGCAGCCGGAAGAGGAGGGCGTAGCGGTTCTGGGACGACAACAGCGCGAAGTTGGCCGCCGCCAGCGGGTGGGAGGCCAGCGCCGCCGCGAGGTCGTCGGGGACGGTGATGTCGCGGCTGCCCTCGTAGGCGGCCTCCCAGCGTCCGTCCGCCCGCGCCCGCTCGACCTCGATCAGGCCACGGGGGCGCATCCGGCCGTCCGCGATCAGTTGCTCGGCGAGGGCGACGTTGCGCGCCGACCAGGTGCTCCGGGAGCGTCGTGGGACGTAGCGCTGCAGGCTCGAGTCCTCGTCGCGGCCCCGGGACATGGCGTCGATCCAGCCGGAGCACAGCACCTCCTCCAGCGCCTCGTCGCGGGTGAGGGTGGTGGGGGCGGGCCGGCCCTTCTTGGCCAGCACCAGCCAGACTCCGTCCGGGGTGTCGTCCTCGTGGGTGTCGAGCCAGGCCCGCCACGCGGCCCGGTCGGGGAGGATCAGTTCGGGCTCCATGCCGGGATGCTACGAGATCCCGGCGTTCGCCGGGATGACGAACCCTCTCTGTCATCCCGCGCTCTCCCTGTCATCCCGGGCTTGCCCCGGGATCCGTGGTGTTGGCCGTGGTGCGTGACGGGGGGTGTTGAGCTCTCGGCGTTCGCCGGGATGACGGACCGCCTTTGTCGTCCCGGGCTCTCCCTGTCATCCCGGGCTTGCCCCGGGATCTCTGGCGTTGGCCGTGGGGCGTGACGGTGGGTGTTGAGATCCCGGCGTTCGCCGGGATGACGGAACCTCTCTGTCATCCCGGGCTCTCCCTGTCATCCCGGGCTTGCCCCGGGATCTGTGTTGAGGTCCCGGCGTTCGCCGGGATGACGGACCGCCGCTGTCGTCCCGGGCTCTCCCTGTCATCCCGGGCTTGCCCCGGGATCTCCGCGCCCGGAGTGGTTAGGGTGACAGCACCGGCGCTGGGAAGGAGGCGACGTGGCCACGGTGCTGTTCTGCCCGGTGACGTTCAACCTGGCCGAGACCACCCGGATGATCGAGGTCGCCCGCGCCCTCTCCCCGGGACACACCGCGGTGTTCCTCGGCTACGAGGCTGACTACGTCCCGCTCATCACCGCGGCCGGCTTCGAGTACCACGGCTGCGAGCCGGCCTGGTCGCAGGCCGAACGCGACCAGGCGCTGCGGCTCGACCAGGGCAAGGCGCTGCGCAGCCCGTTCACCGCCGACCTGGTCCGGGCCAGGGTGGCAGCCGAGCGGCGGCTGATCCGTGAGCACGACGCGCGAGCGGTCGTGATCGGCTCCAACGTCACCTCGCTGCTGTCGGCCCGTGCCGAGCGGGTGCCGCTGTTCTACCCCGTGCCGTTCGCGCTCACCCGCCCGCAGGTGCAGCAGACCCGGCGGATGGGGCTGGTGCGCGGATGGGGCCGGGTCGCCCGGACCGCCGACCTGGTCTCCACCGCGGCCCTCCGGTGGGCCTACCTCCACGCCCCGCTCGCCCCGCGCGCGTTCACCACCGTCGCCCGCGAACTCGGCGTCCCCCCGCTGCGCACGCTCGGCTCGCTGCTCGAGGCGGACGTCAACCTGGTCACGGTGCTCGCCCCGGAGCTGGACGGCTACGAGCTGCCGGCCGGGTACCGCCGGGTGGGGCCGATCTTCGCCCACCTGGACGCCCCGGTGCCGCCGATGGTCACCGCCCTCGCGCAGGCGCCCCAGCCGCTGGTCTACCTCGCTCTCGGCTCGTCGGCCGACCGCAGGCTCGCGCTCGCCGCCGCACGGGAGCTCGGCAGCCTGCCGGTCAACGTGGTGGCCCCGATCGCCCACTACCTCGCCGATGGCGACGAGGTGCCGCCCAACGTCCACGTCACGGGCCTGTTGCCGGCCCACCGGCTCGGCGGCCTGGTGGACGCCGCTGTGCTGCACGGCGGCCAGGGCACGGTCCAGACGGCCTGCGCCATCGGTGTCCCGTTCGTCGGCATGGGGTTGCAGCCCGAGCAGGTGTGGAATGTCGACGTCTGGCAACGGCGTGGCAACGCGCTCAGCCTGCCACCGAGAGCCGCCGGCACGGGGCAGCTCGCCGTCGCCGTCGCCCGGATCCTTGCCGAGCCCTCGTTCCGCGCCGCCGCGGACGGCGTCCGGCTGGAGTGCGCCGGTGCCGACGGCGCGGCCGCCTCCGCCCGGGCGATCGAGGAGGTCCTCGCTCCCCCGGGGTGAGGCGGGTCACAATTGCTCCCTCGGCAGGGCCGCGCCGCGGTCCTAGGCTCGGCCTTACCCACCACCCCCGGGGAGGCGAGATGCCGCCTGCAC
>JAVHXR010000314.1 GCA_031119515.1 Propionicimonas sp. | reverse complement strand
GTCGGCCGGGTCCGACAGCACGTACATGGCGTCGCCCGGGACGTAGTTGGCGAACGTGAAGGTCTTGCCGGCGAGACCGGGGAGCTCCTCGCCGATCGCCGCGACCTGGCCCTCGACGTCGGCGACCACGGCGTCGGCCGCCTCGGTGTCGCCGAGCACCTGGCCGGCGGCGCCGGCGATGTCCTGCCAGGTGTCGACCTGGCTGTCGCTCAGGGTCGAGATCGTGGTGGCGATGTCGGCCAGGTCGGCGTAGTCCTGCTCGTCCTCGACCAGGTAGGTGACGACGATGAGGTCCGGGTCGAGGGCGATGATCTCCTCGAGGATCGCCCCGGTGTCGGCAGCCGACGAGGCGACCAGCGGGGTCGAGTCGTCCAGGCCCTCCTGCCAGGGCAGCTCGTCCTGGAGGGTCAGGTCCTGGAGGTGGCCGACCAGCGGGGCGTCGAGCGAGGCCAGGACGTCGGTCCACTGCGTGTCGAGCGAGACGATCCGCTGGGGCCGCTCGGTGATCTCGGCCTCGCCGTAGCGGTGCTCGATGGTGACCGGCGCGAAGTCCGCCGCCTCCTCCCCCGACCGCTCGGCGTCGGTGGCGTCGGCGGCCGCGTCGTCGGATCCGGACCCGCTGCACCCCACCAGGGCGAGCGTGAGGACGGTCAGGAGCCCGAGGGTGCGCGTCAGCATCCGTGAACCCTACCTAACACCCCCCATGCGGCTCGCCAGCGAGCCCCAGGTCAGGCGCCGACGTACTGCGCCAGGTGCTCGCCGGTGAGGGTGGGGTCCGGGGCGGCCACGAGGTCGGCGGGGGTGCCCTCGAACACGACCCGGCCGCCGTCGTGGCCGGCGCCGGGTCCGAGGTCGATGATCCAGTCGGCGTGGGCCATCACGGCCTGGTGGTGCTCGATCACGATCACCGACTTGCCGGCGTCGACCAGCCGGTCCAGCAGGCCCAGCAGCTGCTCGACGTCGGCGAGGTGGAGACCGCTGGTGGGCTCGTCCAGGACGTAGACCCCGCCCTTCTCGGCCATCCGGGTGGCCAGCTTCAGTCGCTGGCGCTCGCCGCCGGACAGCGTGGTGAGCGGCTGGCCGATCGTGAGGTATCCCAGTCCGACGTCCGCCAGCCGGGCGAGCACCGCGTGCGCTGCCGGGGTGCGCGCCTCGCCGGACCCGAAGAACTCCAGGGCCTGTGCGACCGGCATCGCCAGCACCTGGCTGATGTCCTGGCCACCCAACCGGTACTCCAGCACGGACGGCTCGAACCCCTTGCCCTCGCAGTCCTCGCAGGTGGTGGCGACAGTCTCCATGAACCCGAGCTCGGTGTAGACCACGCCGGCGCCGTTGCAGGTCGGGCAGGCGCCCTCGGAGTTGGCCGAGAACAGCGCCGGCTTCACGCCGTTCGCCTTCGCGAACGCCTTGCGGATCGGCTCGAGCAGGCCGGTGTAGGTGGCCGGATTGCTGCGCCGGGAACCCTTGATAGGGCTCTGGTCGACCACCACCACGCCGTCGCGGCCTGCCACCGCGTCGTCGACAAGCGAACTCTTCCCGGAGCCCGCGACGCCGGTCAGCACGACGAGCATGCCGAGCGGGATGTCGACGTCCACCTGTCGCAGGTTGTGGAGGCTGGCCCCGCGCACCTGGAGTGCTCCGTCGGGGGTCCTCGTGGACGGCTTCACCGCCGCCCTGTCGTCGAGGTGCCGGCCGGTCAGGGTGTCGCTGGCCCGCAGGCCCTCGAGCGTTCCCTCGTACACCACCGCACCGCCGGAAGCACCGGCTCCCGGGCCCAGGTCGACGACGTGGTCGGCGATCCCGATCACCTCGGGCTTGTGCTCGACGACCAGCACGGTGTTGCCCTTGTCCCTGAGCTGGAGGAGCAGGTCGTTCATCCGCTGGATGTCGTGCGGGTGGAGGCCGACGGTCGGCTCGTCGAAGACGTAGGTGACGTCGGTCAGCGGGGAGCCGAGGTGGCGCAGCATCTTGATCCGCTGCGACTCGCCGCCGGACAGCGTCCCGGACGGCCGATCGAGGCTGAGGTAGCCCAGCCCGAGGGCGACGAACGCGTTCAGGTTGTCACTCAGGTTTGCCAGCAGCGGCCCGGCACTGGGCTGGTCGAGGCCGGCGACCCAGGCCGCGAGGTCGGTGATCTGCATCGCGCAGAGGTCGGCGATGTTCAGCCCCCCGATGCGCGAGGATCGCGCCACCTCGCTCAGCCGGGTGCCGCCGCACTCCGGACAGGTCCCGAAGGTGACCGCGCGCTCGACGAACGCCCTGATGTGCGGCTGCAGCGATTCCACGTCCTTGGAGAGCATGGATTTCTGGATCTTGGGGACCAGGCCCTCGTAGGTCATGTTCGCGCTGGCGAACTTCACCTTCGTCGGCTCCTTGTAGAGGAAGTCGTGGAGCTCCCGCTTGGTGTAGTCGCGGATCGGCTTGTCCGGGTCGAGGAAGCCGGATTCGGAGAACAGCCGCACGTACCAGCCGTCCACGGTGTATCCCGGCACGGTGATGGCTCCCTCGGCGAGCGACTTGCCCTCGTCGTACAGCTGGGTCAGGTCGATGTCCGAGACGTTCCCCCGGCCCTCGCAACGGGCACACATGCCGCCGTGGTAGATCGCCTCCCGGACGATCGTCTTCTCACCGGTGGCCGAGGTCATCACCCCGCTCGCCTTGCGGGTAGGGATGTTGAACGAGAACGCGGTGGGCGGCCCGATGTGCGGGTCACCGAACCGGCTGAACAGCAGTCTCAGCATGGCGTTGGAGTCGGTCACCGTGCCCACCGTGGAACGGACGTTGGCGCCCATCGGCTCCTGTCCGATCACGATCGCCGTCGTGAGCCCGTCCATCACGTCGACATCGGGACGCGCGAGCGAGGGCAGGAAGCCCTGCACGAAGGTGCTGTAGGTCTCGTTGATCAGGCGCTGCGACTCCGCCGCGATGGTGTCGAACACCAGCGAGCTCTTGCCCGAGCCCGACACCCCGGTGAACACCGTGAGCCGGCGCTTCGGCAGGTCGAGACTGACCTCCTTGAGGTTGTTCTCCCGTGCGCCGCGCACCCTGATCAGGTCGTGGCTGTCGGCGGGGTGCCCGGCGGGGCGGTCGGCCATGGTGGTCGCCTCTCGTGTCCGGCCGTCGCAACCCGGGGCCGGCACCTGCCGAGGCCGCCGCCCCGGGTCTGCTCAGGCGCGCTGGTTGATCCGGATCAGGTTGCCGGCGGGGTCCCGGAAGGCGCAGTCGCGCACCCCGTACGGCTGGTCGGTGGGTTCCTGGACGACGTCGGCGCCGCTGGCCTGAACCCGGTCGAACAGGGTCTCGAGGTCGTCGGTGGCGAGAGTGAGGGCGGTGTAGCTGCCCTTCGCCATCAGCTCGAGGACGGTGCGGCGCTCGGCCTCGGTGATACCCGGGTCGACGGCCGGCGGGTGCAGCACGATCGAGGTGTCGGCGTGGCCGGACGGGCCGACCGTGATCCAGCGCATCTCGCCGCCGCCGACGTCGCCGCGCACCTCGAAGCCGAGGGCGTCGCGGTAGAAGCCGAGCGCGGCGTCCCCGTCGGTGTGGGGGAGGAAGGCGTAGTGAATGGTGATGTCCATGGCGTTCACGTTAGGACGGGCTCGGGGGTGCGGGCTTCTCGATTCCTGACCGGTCTGGTGACCTGCCGGGAGTGGCACTCCGGGATCCCGGGCCGGGCGTCGGCGAACCGGCGCCGGTAGACGCTCGGCGGAACCCCCACCAGTTCGCTGAACCTGCTGGAGAAGGTGCCGAGGGAGGAACACCCGACCGCGAAGCAGACCTCCGTGACGGTCAGGTCGCCGCGCCGCAGCAGTGCCATCGCACGCTCGATCCGACGGGTCATCAGGTAGGAGT
>JAVHXR010000022.1:9473-15328 GCA_031119515.1 Propionicimonas sp. | reverse complement strand
CGTTCTGGCGCTTGCCTACTCACTGACCTTCGTGATCGTGACGATGCTGCCGGGGACGTCGGCGGCGTAGATCCAGCCGTAGCCGAGCCCGGTGAGGGCGGTCACGCCGGCGAAGGTCGCGACCGCTATCGCCGCCGCCAGCCCGAGCCGTCCCAGCGCCCGCACGGTGTCATGCCAGCGCAGCGTCAGCCACGGGTGGCCGATCAGGGCGACCGCGTACACCGCGAGGATGGCGGGCTGCTTGATCGTGGCGGCGACACCGACGGTGACCGCAGCGAGGACGAACCGGCTGTCCGCGGCGAGCCACAGCCCGAGCACCACCAGCCCCATCATCAGGGCGTCGTTGTGGGCGCCGCCCACGAAGTCGATGATCAGCAGCGGGTTGATGGTGGAGAACCACGCCGTCACCTGCGGGTCGGCGCCGAGCCGGCGTGCCAGCCGGGGCAGCAGCACGACGATGAGGGCGACTCCGGCCAGCGCGGGCACGCGCATCAGGACCGCCGAGAGATACGGGTCGTTCTGGGCCAGCGCGACGATGGCGTGGTCGATCTGCAGGCTGAGCGGCGGGTACATCGACGTGCTGTAGCGCCACGCCCAGGCGAACTGGTCGGCGAAGGCTCCCGGCAGCACGCTGATCGAGTGCTCGTACGGGTTGAGCCCGTTGCGCAACAGCCAGCCGAGGGCGGCGTAGCCGTACGCGTCGTGGCTGAAGATCGGCGGTGCGAACAGCAGCGGCAGGCTCCAGATCAGGCAGATCGCCCAGTGCTTGACGTGGACGTAGAGGCTGGGTCGCAGCTTGAACCATGCCTCCACCAGCAGCGCGACGCCGACCACCACGATCGCCGTCCCGGCGACCCGGGTCGGCCAGTTGTCGAGCCCGAGGTGCCGCATCGGCTCCCACCACGGGGTGTTCTGCGGCAGGTAGGCCGGGGTCAGCGAGCCAAGGAAGATGAAGGTGGTACCCAGCAACCCGCGCCGCACGGCGGGGTACCGCCACGCCTGCGCGAGGTCCCGGCCGGCGCTCGCCAGCCGCGGGTGTCGCTCCACCACGTACGTGTCCTGTCCAGCTTCGAAGGTGCGAACAGCCTAACCGGCCACGGCTGTGGTCGCCCGTCCCAGAGCGTGGGCGGCCGGCGGATCCGCTGTGACTTGCTCTGATACCGTGGCCGCCATGTTCGGACAGTCCTGGGCCGCCGCGGTATGTCGCCGTTGCCTGACTGTGCGCACCCATATGTGTCGCGCACTCTGACGCGCCCGCACCCACCCCATCTCGCCGGGCTCGTGTGGCCCGGACGGTTTCCACAACCCGCGTGGCCCCCACGAGTCCCCGAACCCCCGAGGAACCATGGCCAGCACCACCCAGCGAGCCGCCCGCCCGGAAGGGCAGTGGGCGGTCGACGGTCCCGCCCCGCTCAACCCCAACGAAGAGTTCAAGGCCGCTGACAACGGGCTCCACGTCCGGGAGCGGATCGAGCGGGTCTACGCCCGCCGGGGCTTCGACTCCATCCCCGCCGACGACCTGCACGGCCGGATGCGGTGGTGGGGCCTCTACACCCAGCGCCGCCAGGGCATCGACGGGTCCCGCACCGCCGAGCTGACCCCCGAGCAGCTCTCCGACCGCTACTTCATGATGCGGATCCGGCTGGACGGCGGCGCGCTCACCACCGCCCAGGTGCGGGTGTTGGCCCAGATCGCCGACGACTTCGCCCGCGGCACCGCCGACATCACCGACCGCCAGAACCTGCAGTACCACTGGATCGAGATCGAGTCGGTGCCCGAGATCTGGCGCCGGCTGGAGGCCGCGGGGATGCAGACCACCGAGGCCTGTGGCGACACCCCGCGGGTGATCCTCGGCTCCCCGGTGGCCGGCATCAGCGCCGACGAGATCATCGACCCGACGCCGGTCATCGCCGAGATCGTCTCCCGGTTCATCGGCGACGAGTCGCTGTCCAACCTGCCCCGCAAGTTCAAGTCGGCGATCACCGGCCATCCCAGCCTCGACGTCGTGCACGAGATCAACGACGTCTCGCTGGTCGGGGTCGTCCATCCAGAGCTCGGGCCCGGCTACGACCTGTGGGTCGGGGGCGGGCTCTCGGTCGCCCCCCGGCTGGCGCAGCGCCTCGGAGCCTTCGTGTCCGCCGACCGGGCGGCCGACGTCTGGCACGGGGTGATCCAGGTGTTCCGCGACTACGGTTACCGGCGGCTGCGGAACCGAGCCCGGCTGAAGTTCCTGCTGGCCGACTGGGGGCCGGAGCGTTTCCGGGAGGTGCTCGAGACCGAGTACCTCGGCTACCGGCTGCCGGACGGCCCCGAGCCGGCGCTCGTGACGTACGAGCTACGGCCCTGGCCGCCGACCACATCGGCATCCACGACCAGGTCGACGGCCGCAGGTACATCGGCTTCGCGCCGACGGTGGGACGGGTGTCGGGCACGATCCTGGCCAGGCTCGCCGACGCCGTCGAGGCGGCCGGCGGCGGCCGGATCCGGTTCACCCCGCACCAGAAGCTGCTCGTCCTCGACGTCCCGCCGGAGGCCGTCGCAGCCCTGGTCGCCGCGGTCGAGCCGCTCGGCCTGACCGCGAACCCCAGCCCGTTCCGGCGCTCGACGATGGCCTGCACCGGCATCGAGTACTGCAAGCTCGCCTTCGTCGACACCAAGGACACCGCCGCCGCGGTGATCGGCGAGCTGGAACGGCGGCTGTCCGACGTCAGCCTCGACCGGCCGATCAGCCTGCACATCAACGGCTGCCCGAACTCGTGCGCGCGGATCCAGACCGCCGACATCGGCCTCAAGGGGCAACTGCAGAAGAACCCGGACGGCACCGAGGAGTTCGCCTTCCAGGTCCACCTCGGCGGCGGGCTGGCATCGGTCCACCGGGAGGACGCCGGCCTGGGACGGACCGTCCGCGGTCTCAAGGTCACGTCGGTCGACATGCCCGAGTACGTCGAGCGGGTGACCCGCAGCTACCTGGCCGGGCGGGAGGGCGACGAGACCTTCGCCGCCTGGGCGCACCGGGCGGACGAGGAGGCGCTGCGATGACCGGCCCGGTCGGCCACGGACCCGGCCGGGTCCGTTCCGCCGGGGAACTGCAGGCGCTGGCCGCCGACGGCGCCGCGCGGCTGGCCGACGCCACCGCCGAGGAGGTCGCCGCTTGGGCGGCGGAGAACTTCGGCGGCCGGCTCGCAGTCGCCTGCTCGATGGCGGGCGACACCGTCCTGCCCCACCTGGTGTCGCGGTACGCCCCCGGGGTGGACGTCCTCTTCCTGGAGACGGGCTACCACTTCGCCGAGACGATCGGCACCCGCGACGCGCTCGCGTCCGTGATCGACGCGACCCTCATCGACGTGCTTCCGGCGCAGACCGTCGCCGAGCAGGACGCCGCCCACGGCGCCAGGTTGCACGACCGCGACCCTGCGCTGTGCTGCCGGCTGCGCAAGGTCGAACCGATCAACGCAGAGCTCGCCACCTACGAGGCGTGGGTGACGGGGATCAGACGAGAGGACAACGCGTTGCGCGCGAACGCCCGGCACGTCGAGTGGGACGACGCCCACCAGTTGGTGAAGATCAACCCGCTCGCCGGCTGGAGCTTCGACGACCTGCTCGACTACGCCGGACGATGGTCGGTGCCGGTCAACCTGCTGCTGACCGACGGCTACCCGTCGATCGGCTGCCAGCCGTGCACCCGGCGGGTGGAGCCGGGCGAGGACCCGCGGGCCGGACGGTGGGCGGGGCTGGCCAAGACCGAGTGCGGGCTGCACGCATGAGCGGCCTGGACCACCTCGACCTGCTCGAGGCAGAAGCCCTCCACATCATCCGCGAGGCTGTCGCCGAGCTGGAGCGGCCGGTGCTGCTGTTCAGCGGCGGCAAGGACTCCGCCGTCCTGCTCCACCTGGCGGCGAAGGCGTTCTGGCCGGGCAGGGTGCCGTTCCCGCTGCTGCATGTCGACACCGGTCACAACTTCCCCGAGGTGCTCGCCTACCGCGACGCAGAGGTCGAGCGGCTCGGCGTCCGGCTGCTGGTGGCGCACGTCCAGGACTACATCGACGACGGCCGGCTGCTGGAGCGGCCCGACGGTACCCGCAACCCGCTGCAGACCCAGCCGCTGCTGGACGCGATCGCCGAGCACCGCTTCGACGCCGTCTTCGGCGGCGGCCGGCGGGACGAGGAGAAGGCGAGGGCCAAGGAGCGGGTGGTGAGCCTGCGCGACGAGTTCGGCCAGTGGGACCCGCGCAACCAGCGTCCCGAGCTGTGGAACCTGTACAACCCGAGGCACCGCCCCGGCGAGCACGTCCGGGTGTTCCCGCTGTCGAACTGGACCGAGCTGGACGTGTGGCACTACATCGCCGCCGAGGGGATCGAACTCCCCAGCCTGTACTACGCCCACGACCGGCAGGTCTTCGACCGCGCCGGGATGTGGCTGGCGGTCACCGACGTCACCCCGCCCGGCGACCGCCCGGTGCTCACCAAGACGGTGCGGTACCGCACCGTCGGCGACATGTCGTGCACCGGTGCGGTGGAGTCCGAGGCCGCCACGGTGGAGGCGGTGCTCGCCGAGGTGGCGGCGTCCACCATCACCGAACGTGGCGCGACCAGGGCCGACGACCGGCTGACCGAGGCCGCCATGGAGGACCGCAAGAAGGACGGGTACTTCTGATGCCGACCACCATCCCCACCCACTCGCTGCTCCGGCTGGCCACCGCCGGGAGCGTCGACGACGGCAAGTCAACCCTGGTCGGGCGCCTGCTGCACGACTCCAAGGCGATCCTGGCCGACCAGCTGGAGGCCGTCGAGCAGGTCAGCCGCGACCGCGGGCTGACGGGTCTCGACCTCGCCCTGCTGACCGACGGCCTGCGCGCGGAGCGCGAGCAGGGCATCACCATCGACGTCGCCTACCGGTACTTCGCCACCCCTCGGCGCAGCTTCATCCTGGCCGACTGCCCCGGGCACGTGCAGTACACCCGCAACACCGTGACCGGCTCGTCGACGGCCGACGTGCTGGTGCTGCTGGTGGACGTCCGCAAGGGCGTCCTGGAGCAGACCCGTCGCCACCTCGCCGTCGCCGCCCTGCTGCGGGTTCCGCACGTCGTCGTCGCGGTGAACAAGATCGACCTGGTCGACTTCGACGAGGCCGCCTACCGCCGGGTCGCCGACGAACTCGCCGAGGTCGCCGCCTGGCTCGGCGTGGCGGAGGTCTCGGCCCTGCCGGTCTCCGCGCTGCGCGGCGACAACATCGTCGACCGTTCCGACCGGACGCCGTGGTACGACGGCCCGAGCCTGCTGCACCTGCTGGAAGGGCTGGAGCTGGACGGTGCCACCGGCCGGCCGGGGCTGCGGTTCGGCGTCCAGCTGACCCTGCGCCCGCAGTCGGCCGCGATCGACCCCTCCCACGTCGAGTACCGCGGCTACGCCGGGCTGGTCTCGTCCGGGCAGGTCGCCGTCGGCGACGAGGTGGTCGTGCTGCCGGAGGGGGTCCGGTCCCGGGTGACCGGGATCGACCTCGCCGGGCGGGAGCTGGCGCGCGCCGTCGCCGGGCAGTCGGTGGCGCTGCGACTGGCCGACGAGGTCGACCTCGCCCGCGGTGCCCTGATCAGCTCGGTAGCCGACGCACCCTCCCCCACCCTCGACATCGACGGCACGCTGTGCTGGCTGGACGAGCGCCCGCTCCGGCTGGGTCAACGGGTCCTGCTCAAGCACTCCACCCGGACGGTGCAGGCGATCGTCCGCGAGATCGCCAGCCGGCTCGACCTCGACAGCGTCGGCGCGGTCGCGGCCGACGACCTCGCACTGAACGACATCGGACGGGTCACGCTGCGGCTGGCCAGCCCGGTGCTGGCGGAGGACTACGCCGACAACCG
>JAVHXR010000022.1:0-9463 GCA_031119515.1 Propionicimonas sp. | reverse complement strand
GGCCGAAAACCTGCGCTTTGCGGCGGACACCAGCGCCGACAACCGCTCCGGCGGGGCGTTCCTGCTGATCGACCCGCAGACCGGCCACACCCTCGCCGCCGGGATGGTGCGCGGCCACACCGTGTTCGGCGACCGGTTCGGCGACGCCTGGGACTGGACGATCTGATGTCGCGACCCGACCTCGTCCTCGCCTTCCACGGCACGGCGAAACCCGCCGGGCAGCAGGTGGCGGCCCGGCTGCTGCTCAAGGTGGCCGCAGGGCTGCCGAAGGTCACCGTCCACCTCACCTGGGCCGACGTGCTGACCCCGACGCTGTCCGACACGCTCACCGGCCTGGGCCGCAGCATCGTGGTTCCCTGCTTCCTCACCCCCGGGTACCACGTCACCGCCGACCTGCCGGCGGTGATCCGGGCGACCGGGGGAAAGGCACGGCTGACACCGCTGCTCGGCGCCTCCCTCGACGCCGTCCTCGCCCGGCTGGAGGAGGCCGGTGGACCGGGGGACGCCGTCGTGCTGGCCGGCGCCGGCTCGAAGCGTGCGGCGTCCAACGGCCAGGTCGCGGAGGCGGCCCGGAGGCTGGCCCGCGACCTGGGCCTGCCGGTCGTCCCGGCCTACCTGACGGCAGCCTCCCCAACCCCGGCCGAGGCGGTGGCGGCGCTGCGGGAGGCCGGCCACCGTCGGGTGGCGATCGCCAGTTACCTGCTCTCCCCCGGGGTCTTCGCCGACCGGTTGCACGACGCCGGCGCGGACCTCGTCTCGGAGCCGATCGGGGACCACCAGCTCGTGGTCGACACGATCATCACCCGTTACCGGCAGGCGGTTCGCGAGCGCGTAGACTTGGTCGGCGGATCCGCCGACGAAAGAGACGCCATCGCATGACCGACATCACGACGCTCGACCATGTTGTGATCCGCTTCGCAGGCGACTCCGGGGACGGCATGCAGCTGACCGGCAGCAGGTTCACCCACGAGACCGCCGTGGCCGGCAACGACTTCTCCACCCTGCCGAACTTCCCCGCCGAGATCCGTGCGCCAGCCGGGACGGTGGCGGGCGTCTCCAGCTTCCAGCTCCACTTCGCGAACTTCGACATCCGTACCCCGGGCGACGCCCCGGACGTGCTGGTCGCGATGAACCCTGCCGCGCTGCGCGCCAACATCGGCGACCTCGTCCGCGGCGGCACGATCATCGCCGACAGCGCCGACTTCACCGCCCGCAACCTGGCCAAGGTCGGGTACGCCAGCGACCCGCTCACCGACGGCAGCCTCGACTCCTACCACGTCCACGCCTTCGACCTGACCGGACAGACGATCGCCGCGGTCGCGGAGCTCGGCCTGGGCCGAAAGGACGCCGTCCGCACCCGCAACTTCTACGCCCTCGGGCTGCTGAACTGGATGTACGACCGTCCGGTCGAGGGGACGCTGGAGTTCCTGGCGCACAAGTTCGCCGGCAACCCCGCCGTCCGGGACGCGAACACCGCCGCCGTGAAGGCCGGCTACGCCTTCGGCGAGACCACCGAGCTGTTCGCGACCCGCTACCGGATCGCGCCGGCTCCGGTCCCCCCGGGCACCTATCGCCAGATCTCCGGCAACCGCGCCCTCGGCTACGGCCTGATGGCGGGTGCCGCCCGCTCGGGGCTGCCGCTGTTCCTCGGCGCCTACCCGATCACGCCCGCCTCCGACGTGCTCCACATCCTGTCGAACACCAAGCAGCACGGCGTCACCACGTTCCAGGCCGAGGACGAGATCGCCGCCGTCGGTGCGGCGCTGGGTGCCAGCTTCGCCGGCCAGCTCGGCGTCACCGTCACCTCCGGCCCGGGGATGGCGCTGAAGTCGGAGACCATCGGCCTGGCCGTGATGCTCGAGTTGCCACTGGTCGTCGTCGACGTCCAGCGTGCCGGCCCGTCCACCGGCATGCCGACCAAGACCGAGCAGGCCGACCTCACCCAGGCGTTGTTCGGGCGCCACGGCGAGGCGCCGGTGCCGGTGATCGCGGCCGCGTCCCCCGCCGACTGCTTCGATGCCGCCTTCGAGGCCGCCCGGATCGCGGTGACCTACCGGACCCCGGTGATCCTGCTGTCGGACGGCTACCTCGCCAACGGCGCGGAGCCGTGGCAGATCCCCGACCTGGCGACGCTGCCGTCGATCGACCCCGGCTTCGCCACGTCGCCCAACGGGCCGGACGGCAGTTTCCTGCCGTACGCCCGCGACGAGAAGCTCGCCCGCGCCTGGGCGGTGCCGGGCACCCCCGGCCTGCAGCACCGGGTCGGCGGGCTGGAGAAGGCCGACGGCACCGGGGCGATCTCCTACGATCCCGCCAACCACGAGCGGATGGTGCGGCTGCGCGCGGCGAAGGTCGCCGGGATCGCCTCCGACGTCCCGCCCGCTGAGGCCGACGACCCGACCGGCGCGGCCCGCGTCCTTGTGGTCGGGTGGGGATCGACCTACGGCCCGATCGCGGCGGCTGCCCGGCGGGTCCGGCTGAACAGCCGCGAGGTGGCGACCCTGCACCTGCGGCACCTGAACCCGCTGCCGTCCAACCTCGGCGAGGTGCTGCGGCGCTACGACCGGGTGGTGGTGCCGGAGATGAACCTCGGCCAGCTGGCCATGGTGCTGCGGGCGACCTACCTGGTCGACGCCCAGAGCTACTCCCGGGTGCGCGGCCTGCCGATCTCGGTGGCCGAGTTCGCCGCCGACCTGGAAACGATCATCGACGAGGAGTCGCAGCGATGACGACAACCCCGCTGGCGCCCGGCGCCGGCCTCACCAGGGTGCCGCTCGCGGTCACCCCGCTGACGAGGAAGGACTTCACCTCCGACCAGGAGGTGCGCTGGTGTCCCGGCTGCGGCGACTACGCCGTGCTCGCGACCTTCCAGGGACTGATGCCGCAGCTTGGCATCAAGAAGGAGAACACCGTCATCGTCTCCGGGATCGGCTGCTCATCCCGGTTCCCCTACTACGTCGACTCCTACGGGATGCACTCCATCCACGGCCGGGCGCCGGCGATCGCCACCGGGATCGCGATGGCGCGGGAGGACCTCGCGGTGTGGGTGGTGACCGGCGACGGCGACGCGCTGTCGATCGGCGGCAACCACCTGATCCACGCCCTGCGCCGCAACGTGAACATCACGGTCATGCTGTTCAACAACCGGATCTACGGACTGACCAAGGGCCAGTACTCCCCCACCTCCGAGCAGGGCAAGCTCACCAAGTCGAGCCCGGCCGGCTCGGTGGACAGTCCGTTCAACCCGGTCTCGCTCGCCCTCGGGGCCGAGGCGAGCTTCGTGGCCCGGACCGTCGACTCCCACCGCGCGCACCTCACCGAGGTGCTGACGGCGGCGATCAGCCACCGCGGCGCTGCCCTGGTCGAGATCTACCAGAACTGCCCGATCTTCAACGACGGCGCGTTCGACGGCCTGAAGGGGCCCGACTCCGGGCTGATCCCGCTCAGGCACGGCGAGCCGATCCGGTTCGGCCCCGACGGCGGGCTGGGGATCGTCCGGGGTGCCGACGGCTCGCTCCGTCCGGCAGCCGTCGACGAGGTGGGGCTGGAGAACGTCCTGGTCCACGACGCCCACCGTGACGACCCGGGACTCGCCTTCGAGCTCTCCCGGCTGACCGACACCGGCACCATCCTGAGCGCCCCGATCGGGATCTTCCGTGACGTCGAGCGTCCCAGCTACGACGACCTCGCGCGTGCCCAGGTGAGCGTGGCCCCGGACCCGGCCCGGCGGCTGGCGGAACTGCAGGGGCTGATCACCGGCCCGGACACCTGGACCGTCTAGCGTCCCGGCCGACCGGCCGGCCTTAGCGCCGGGCCAGGACGAGGAGGACGGCGCCGCCGACGGCGACCAGCGGTCCCACGATCGCCCACAGCGTGACGCCGGACATCGCGCTGCCGCCGACGATGCCGAGGCCCTGCAGCGTCCAGAGCACGCCGACCAGGAGCAGGATCACCCCGCCGACCAACAGCAGCACCCGTCGGGCCTTCACGGCTCCAACGATACCCGTCCGGCCCCGTCCCGGCGGCTGGGCGAGCGCTGGCTTCCGCGCGGCTGATGCGCCTGACTGGACACTTCCCCGCGACAACGGCGACAACTGTCCAGCGAAGGTGGTGGGGACCCGCCGACAGGTGGCAGTTCTCGGACCGCCCGGACGCTGGCGCGCCGGGGCCGCCTCGATCCACCCTGTACCCAGGAGCACGACAGGGGGTGCACCATGAGCGACACCACGGGACCCGACATCGCGCGGCTCACCTACGGCTACCTGCGCTGGCTGCTGATCTGCCTGCCCGCCCTGCTCTTCGCCGTCACGATGCTGACGGCGCTGGGCTCGGGCGAACTGGAGACCTCCATCAGCGCCTTCTACGGCGGACCGGTCCGGGACGTCTTCGTGGGGGCGATGTTCGCGATCGCGGCCTGCCTCGTCGCCTACCAGGGCGTCGGGCTGCTCGAGGACTACGCCCTCAACGGCGCCGGCTTCTACGCGGTGTTCGTCGCCCTCGTGCCGACCGGGTTCGCCGGCCTGATGGACGACCTGCGCGCGAACCCGTCTCCGGACGGCGCCACCCCCGCCGACCACGTCGCCTACCTTCGGATCGCCCTCACCGGCGTCGTGGTCCTGTGCGGCGTGCTGTTCGCGCGGGAGCTCGCCTCGGGACGGCTCCGGCAACTGGTCGTCGCACCCGCCGGCACCAGCACCCCTGCGCGGTGGGTCAACCGGGTGTTCCTGCTGCTCACCGCGCTGCTGCTGGTCGGCTTCCTCTCGCTCGCGATGGGGCAGCTCTGGGGGGTGCCGGCCGAGGAGGTGACGATGGCGGGGATCTCGCTCGGCCCCGTCCAACTGGCGATCCACGACCTCGCGGCGATCTTCCTGATCGCGTCGCTGGCGGTAGCGGTTCTCACCAACACCTGGCCGTTCTACCGGTTCGGCGACCTGTGGTCGGCCGGCAGGTTCTTCTACCTCGTGGTCTTCGCGCTGATGACGATCGGCGCACTGGTGCCGGTGGCGGTGGCCGCCGCGTTCGCGCCCGACCACCTGGTGATCCTGATCGAGTGGTGGGAGATCGCCCTGTTCGCGCTGTTCTGGGCCCTGGAGACCCGCCGGGAAGCCAGGCAGGCCAGCGGCCGACTGGACGACGACGCTTCCCCCGGGCCGCTGCACCAGCCGCGACGCGGGACGGGCCCGGAGCGCTCCGCCGAGCGCGTCCCCGGACGGCCGGACGCCGGGCTCAGCGGCCCAGCAGCCCGGTGAGCTCCCCGAGCAGCTGTGCCATGCGGCCAGGCGGGAGGTTCACCAGCGGCATCCGGAACACCTCGCCGCCCCAGCCGGTCCGCACCGGCAGGACGCCCGGCGGGTACTCCTCGCCGAACAGCGCGACCACCGGCTCCTTGCTCATCGAGATCACGAGGTCCGGCTCGTGTTCGGCCAGGGTGGCCCGGAGCAGCGGGGCACCGTGTCGCAGGTCCGCCATGAACACCGAGCCGATCGGACGGTGGACAAGGTCGGTGAAGCCGACGCCGGCGGCGAGGGCCACCGGCTCCCAGACCGGCCCGCCGGCCTCGTCGAACAGGCCCGCCCTGGCCAGCCGCCTCAGGTTCACCGCCTGACCGCCCTGGTAGCGGTACCCGGTCCGGACGCTCAGCGGCGACTGGCCGAGCCCGACGACGACGGCTCGTGGACGTCCCTGGGGCCAGACGTCGGCCAGTGACAGCACCCGCTCCCCCAGCCAGTCGGTGTACCGCTGGTAGCCGATGAGTTCGGTCATCCCCCCACGGTAGTGGGCGGCCGACGCCGCGGCCCGGGTCCGCCGCTCGGTCGGGCGGACCTGACCCGAGGCCGCCCGTCATCGGCTCGGCAGGCCCGCCTGTCGGTGGCCCCGCTCGCTAGGACTCCCGCAGCAGCTCCGGCCGGGCGATGACGTCGACCATGGCGCCGTTGCGGTAGGTGGTGATCGCCAGCGGGTCGCCGGGCGGGTGGCCGAACAGGCGCCGCTGGAGGGTCTGGGCGTCGTGCACGGGTTGGCCGCCGATCGTCACCACCAGGTCGCCGGCGCGCAGTCCCGCCAGGTCCGCCGGGCCGCCGGGCACCACCTGCACCAGCCGGACGCCCTGGCTGCGCCCGAGCCGTTCCGTCATCGCCGGCGGGAGCGGCGCCGGCGCCACCGCCACGCCGAGCACCGACCGCCGGACGTAGCCGTCCTCGAGCAGTGCCCGCAGCAGCTCACGGGTGGTGTCGTTGACCGGAACCGCGAGCCCGAGCCCTACCCCGGCGACGGCCGTGTTCACCCCGACGAGGCGGACGGAGGTGTCGACGAGGGCGCCCCCGGAGTTGCCGGGGTTCAGGGCTGCGTCGGTCTGGATCACGTCCTCGATCATCCCGGTGTGGCTGCCGCTGCGGGCGGGCATCGACCGGCCCAGCCCGCTGACCACCCCGGCCGTGACCGAACCGGCCAGCCCGAGCGGGTTGCCGATCGCCACCACGAGCTGGCCGACCTGCAGCGACGCGGCGTTGCCAAGGACGACCGGCGGCGGGGTGTCGTCGGCAGCCCTGAGCACCGCGAGATCGGACAGCCGGTCGACGCCGACGACGGCGGCAGGGTGCTGGGTGCCGTCGGCGAACGCCACCGTCACGTTGCGGGTCCTGCCGACAACGTGGGCGTTGGTCACCAGGACGCGATCGCCGATCACCACGCCCGAACCGGCCGCCTCGCGGCCGCGCTCCCCGCCGACCAGCAGGCTCGCCACCGAGGGCCCGACGGACTGGACCACCCTGATGACCGCGGCGGAGTAGGCGTCCAGCGGCGACCCTGCGTCCATCGCTCCTCCTCAACCCTGTCAAACCAGCGGTGACTGCCTCCGATTCCCTAGGCTGGTGGCCATGGCGATCACCCGGGACGAACTGATCAGGATCCTGGCCGAGGCGGACCCGGTCGGCCTGGTCGCCGCCGGCGCACCCGCGGACGAGTACGCCGCCGAGGCCGATGCCATCCTCGGGCTGCGCGGAGTTCCGCAGCTGACCGAGATCACCGGCGTCTTCGCGGTCAGCTTCGCCGATCCGGGGGCGTGCCCGAGGGAGACCGCGCGCTGGATCGCCCAGGAGATGGTGCGGCGGTCTGCGCCGTAGCGATCGCGTCCTAGATCTCCAGGGTGCTGCCCACCACCGCGGTGCGGTCCTGGGGAAGGTGGAAGACGGCGGTCCGGTTCGCCGCGTTGGCCGACAGCCAGAGGAAGATCAGGCGCCGCCACGCGGGCAGGGAGGAGACGTCGCCGGCGGTGAGCCGGAGCGACGACAGGAAGTAGTGGGCCCGGTCCGGGTCGAGGTCCATCTCGGGGTCCTTGTCGTTCGCCCACTGCAGCGCGGCCGGGACGAGCTGGCTGTCGTTGAAGCCGACCCGGTAGCTGATGTGGACGATCCCGTCGTCGAGGTGGCCCAGGTCGTCGACGCTGGCCCGGTCGACGTGGCGGATATGGGGCACGTTCTCGTTGACGATGCTCACGATCGCGATGTGCTCGTGCAGGACGTGGTAGAAGTCGAGGGTCTGGCGCAGCGCGAGCGGGGTGGTGTCCGAGTTCGGGTGCGGGAACACCGCGAGGCCGGGCACCCGCGGGATGTGGCTGGCCCTGACCATCGCGATGAAGTCGTTCAGCGGGCCCTCGATCTGCCGCCGTTTCAGGTCGACGGAGGCCTGGCCCTGCCGCCAGGTCCACATCACCGTGGCGGCGATCGCCGCGATCAGCAGCGGCAGCCAGCCGCCGTGCAGGATCTTGGTGAGGTTGGCCAGCAGGAAGACCAGTTCGATCGTGACGATCAGCACTACCGCGACGGCGATCTTCCACGGTCTCACGCGCCAGACGAAGTGGGCCAGGATCAGGAAGACCGTGATCTCCAGCAGCAGCGTGCCGGTGACCGCCAGGCCGTAGGCGTTGGCCAACCCCTGCGAGGACCGGAAGATGCCGATCAGCAGCACCACCCCCACGTACAGGATCCAGTTGATCGCGCCGATGTAGATCTGGCCGCCCTCCTCCCGGGAGGTGTGGACGACGTGGAGCCGCGGCAGCAGCCCGCTGCGACTGGCCTGGCGGGCGACGGAGAAGGCGCCGGAGATGACCGCCTGGGACGCGATCACGGTGGCGAGGGCCGCGAGGACGACCAGCGGCCCGCGCGCCCAGTCCGGCGCCAGGTGGAAGAACGGGTTGTCCACGGTTGCGGGGTCGGCCAGGACCATCGCCCCCATGCCGAGGTAGGCGATCGTCAGGGCGGGGAACACGAGAATGAACCAGGCCAGCCGGATCGGCGGGCGGCCGAAGTGTCCCATGTCGGCGTAGAGCGCCTCGACCCCGGTGACGGTCAGCACGACCGCGCCCATCGCGATGAAGGCGATGTCCGGCTGGCTGATCGCGAAGTTCAGCGCGTGGTGGGGTGACAGGGCACCCAGGATCTCGGGATTGGCCAGCAGGTGGGGCAGGCCGAGGACCGCGAGGGTGACGAACCAGACCGCCATCACCGGGCCGAAGAACCGTCCGACCAGGCCTGTGCCGAACCGCTGCACCGCGAACAGCGCGGTGACGATCACCAGCGAGATCGGGAGCACCAGCGGCTCGAGGCCCTCGTTCACCACGGTCATGCCCTCGATGGCGGACATCAACGAGATCGCCGGGGTGATGATGCTGTCGCCGTAGAACAGCGACGCGCCCAGGATTCCCATCACCAGGCAGGCGAACACCAGCCGCGGCCGGCTCGCCAGCTTCGAGCGGAGCAGCGCCACCAGCGACAGGATGCCGCCCTCGCCGTCGTTGTCGGCCCGCAGCATCAGGAACGCGTAACCGTACGACACGATGATCGTGATGGACCAGAAGACCATCGAGATCACCCCGAAGACGTGCTCCCGCGAGGCCTCGACGGCGTTGTGCTCGGCACTGAACACCGTCTGCAGGGCGTAGAGCGGGCTGGTCCCGATGTCGCCGAACACCACGCCCAGCGCCGCCAGGCCGAGCCCGGCGAGCGGCGCCCCATGGGTCGGTAGCGGCGGGCTCTCGGCCAGGGGGGCGGTCGGCGTGGCTTCGGTCGCCATCTGAGCTCCAAGGTCAACTGGGAGAACAGGGTCCAGGTGACGACGCCGCGGAGTCGTTGTCAGCACCCTGCTGGCACCAATATCCCTCAGATGGTCCCCCGGTTCCAGAGGGACGACCTGCGGTGCGCCGCAGCGGATTCCTCGGGACGGCCGCGGCCGCCGCGGCTCCGCTCAGCTGCTGCGCGGCTGGCCGCGGTAGGCGACCGCGTCGAGCTGGAACTGCAGGCCCTCGGCGCCGCCGACGTGGGCGAACTCGGTCTGGAGCGACTTGCGAGCCGGGTAGGAGCCCTTGAACCGTTCCCGGAACACCTGCTCCATCACCGGGATGTCCCAGATGTCGCGGAACAGGGCGTCCACCTGCACCACATCGCGCAGTCCCAGGCCCAATCCTTCG
>JAVHXR010000313.1:508-3870 GCA_031119515.1 Propionicimonas sp. | reverse complement strand
GGCCAGGGCGGGGTCGTCGATCACCAGGATCGAACCGGGCCCGCCCGGGGGCGTGGATTCGTCCAGGATCAGTTGGGAGACCGGATCAAGCGTCACTGGTCAGCTGCCCCTGCTGCTTGAGGTCGGCGATGATCCGGGCGTGGAAGTCCTCGTCGATCCGGTACTTCCAGCGGTAGATCAGATAGCTGGCCAGGATCAGGACGGCGGGCATGACCAGCATCATCACACGCATCAGCACCAGGCCGTCCGCCGTGACGTCCCCCACCGCGGTGGCCTCGTTGATCCCTGCGGCGACCAGCGTGATCGCGACGATCTGGAAGGACAGCGCCGCGCCCACCTTGTTGATGAACGGCTGCAGGGCGAAGGTGACCGCGACATTGCGGCGGCCCAGCTTCCAGTGGCCGTAGTCGATGGTGTCGCTGATGAACACGAGCATCAGCAGCACCACGTAGCTCTCGCCGATGAACAGCGCCAGCCCCGCCGCGCCGATCGCGACGATGTCCATCGGCGCGAAGAAGAAGGCGAGGTAGCCGGCCAGGATCAGGCCGATCGCGGCGGTGAAGATGGTCTGGCGGCTCCACCGCTTCCGGAGCAACGGAAAGGTGAGGAAGCCGATCAGCATCGAGATCACCAGCACGCCGCCGAACGGGGTGAACATCTCCACGTCGCCATAGGCGTACTTGAAGAAGTGGACGCCGAAGGTCGTCGTGGTGAGGTACCCGGTCATGAACAGCACCATCGCGACGGCGGTCCAGAGCAACTGGTCGTTCCTGACCACGACGCCGGCGACCTCCCGCAGCGTCGTGTGGGTCTGCTCGACGGCGATCTTCGGCTCCTTCACCCCCACCAGGGTGACGAGTTGCCCGGCCAGCATGATCACCACCACCCCGATCGCGAAGGCCTGCCACGCGCCTCGTGTCCCGAGGGTTCCCGACAGCGCGGTCGTCACCGGGATCACCAGCACGACGACGAGGAACAGGCCGACGGTGGCGAAGATCTTGGCGATCGCACCAGTGCGCTCCCGCGCCCGCTGGTTCACGCTCAGCGCGGGCAGCAGCGCCCAGTAGGGGATGTCGTTCATCGTCCAGGACAGCCCCCACAACAGGTAGATGAGGGCGAAGGCGACGATGAAGACCTCCTCGGGCAGCCCGAGGTCGCTGAACATCAGGATCGTGAACACCGACGATGCCAGGACCCCGGCCAGGATCCAGGGCTTGTAGTGCCCCCAGCGCGAGCGGGTGTTGTCGACGATCGACCCCATCACGATGTCCATCACGGCATCGAACAGCCGCGCGCCGAGGACCAGCGCGCTGACCCACAGCAGGGTGCTGTCGCGAAGGCTCAGCACCTCGGTGAGGTAGGTGATCAGGAAGGTCGCCACGAGGGTGTAGACCATGTCCCGGCCGAGCGTGCCGACGCCGAAGGCCCAGCGGTTGCGACGTTCGAGGCCGGCCGCTCCGATCCCGGAGGCGGACGGGCGGGGCTCGACGGCGGCGTTGCCGGTGCCCTCGGCTGAGGTGGTCATGGCGCAGAAGGTACTCCCGGGGCCGGTTGTCGCCAACCTGCTACGCCGTCGGGACCCCGCCCCTCGGCCGGTGACCGGGAACGGTGCCGGCCATCGGGTAGTGCTGCCCGAGCACCCACCTCTCGTGGGCCCGGGTGGTCACCCCGGCGTTCGCCACGATGTCGGCATAGAACCGTCCGGACTCACGGACGGTGCGGCGCTGGCTCGGGTAGTCGAGCGCGGCCAGCCCGAACCGGGGCTCCTCCCCGTCGGCCCACTCGAAGTTGTCGGTGAAGCACCAGTGGTAGAACCTCTCGACCGGCAGCCCTGAGCCCGCGATCGCCTTGAGGTGGTCGTAGAGGAACAGCGGACGGAACGCGTCTGCGGCGTCGGCGGTGCCGTTCTCGGTGATCCAGATCGGCCCGGGGTAGGCCGCGTTGATCGTCCGGGCGACCTCGACCAGCCCCTGCGGGTAGACCTCCCAGCCGAGGTCGTTGACCGGGACGTCGCGCGCCACGCCGTCCCGCAGCCCGGTGACGCTGCTGCGGCTGTAGTAGTTGATCCCCTGGAAGTCGTAGTAACGGCCGGGTTCGATGTCCCGGGGCTGGACGAACGGGGCCAGGAACCGTCCGACGCTGAAGGCGCGGGTGAGCGCGGTCTGGAACAGGTACTCCGCACCCAGCGCGCTGACCCGGTGGACGGGGTTCCACCGGTTCCGCGGCGCGAACACTCGCAGGTGGTTCGCGACCCCGACCCTGGCCCCCGGACAGGCCCGGTGGAGGGTGAGGTAGGTCTGGATGTGGGCGGCCGCCATCGTCTGCATGACCCGTTGCGCACGCCGGATGGAGCCCGTCACTCCCGGTGGCCAGTCGCCGTCCACCCACCCCTTGGTGGCGTAGATGTTCGGCTCGTTCAGCGTGACCCAGTCGGAGGCCAGGTCGCCCAGGGCCGCCACGACATGGTCGACGTAGCGCGCGAACACGGTGAGCGCGTGGCGTTGCTCCCAGCCGCCCGCGGATTCGAACCACCACGGGTTGCTGAAGTGGTGGAGGGTCACCAGCGGGGTGATCCCGGCGGCCCGGAGCGCGGCGAGCTCGTCGTGGTAGTGCTCGACCGCCGCCGCGTCGAACCGGCCGGGCGAGGGTTCGATCCGGGCCCATTCCAGCCCCATCCGGTAGTGGCGGACGCCGAGTTCGCCGAGCAGCGCGATGTCTGGTCCCACCCGGTTCCAGTGGTCGGCCGCGCGGCGCGGCGAACTGCCGTCGGCGATCCGCCCGGGCTGGGCGGCCCAGCGGTGCCAGTTGGTGTCCGCCTCGCCGCCCTCGATCTGGGTGGCGGCGGTGGCCACCCCGAGGGCGACCCCTGGCAGCGCGAAGCCGGGCGGGTCGAAGCGGGAGGACGTGGCATCGGGCATGGCATCACGTCACCATCACCGCCACCGGGTGTCAACGGCGCCGGGGCCGTCGTTCGCCTCAGAGCCCTGTTCGTCGGGGCGGCGGGTGTGGTTGCGGGCCGGACCGGCCGGGTTTGGGATGGACGGGCAGGCGCTCGCTCAGCCGGCGAACCCTGGCACCTCCGCGCCGGCGGTGCCGGGGGTGCAGCAGAACACCGAGCCCGCCTCGGGTTCCTCCTCCGTCGTGATCCCGTCGCGGGAGGTGGTGATGAAGAGCGTGGCGAGACCGGCCCCGCCGAAGCAGCAGGAGGTCGGCCGGCTGACCGGGAGTTCCACCACCTCGCTCACCCCACCGGACGGGTCGAAGCGCCGGACTTCGCCGGCCCCGGCCAGGGCGACCCAGAGCCCGCCTTCGGCGTCGCCGCAGAGCCCGCCGGGGTCGCCGTCCTCGTGTTCGAGCAGGAG
>JAVHXR010000313.1:0-498 GCA_031119515.1 Propionicimonas sp. | reverse complement strand
CAGGAAGCCGTTCTCTTCTGCTCTATTGGCCCATTCGGCAAGGGTCTGCACCGAAATGGGCAGCGCGGAGATGATGCCGATCGCGGCTCCCGTCTCGGTCGCCTTCTGCTCCAGCGCTTTGAGCTTGTCCATGATCGGTCCCCGCGCCGGGTCGTGCGTGAAGGCGAAGGTCACCCGGGCGCCGGAGTCGTTCAGGTACGCCGTGCCGCCGTCGAGGCTCCAGGCCAGCCCGCCGGCGACGGTGAGCAGGCTCACCGTGTCCAACAGCCCGCCGTCGCCGTCCCAACGCCAGACCGCCCCGGCCTGCCGGGCCCGGTCCACGGCCGCCGTCCCGACGTAGAACCTGCCCTCCGGGTCGCAGCCGCCGTCGTTGCAGCGCAGGCGCGGGTCGTCGACCACCCGCACCGCCGCGCGCAGGTCGGCCAGGTCGTCGCGGTCGGAGACGGCGAGATCGTGCGCGCGGGCGACCAGCGCGCCGCCGCCCAGCCGCGGACGGAG